>JAEKFU010000343.1 GCA_016522385.1 Pseudomonadota bacterium | reverse complement strand
TAGCGTAACCAGTCTTCTTCCATGGCAATCTTTCGATCGAGCTTGTGCCGATTGAGCTGTTCACGCTCAAGCACCAGATCGCGCCAGGCTTCGAACTTTCCAAAACCCTCATTGAGCCTTCGCACTTTACCTCGATCCAGCCACACGGTCGCAGTCGACAACGTCACCAGAAACCGCCGGTCATGGCTGATCAGCACGAGCGCGGCGCGGGATTTGGCGAGTTCTTCTTCGAGCCACTCGATCGCCGGCAGGTCGAGATGGTTGGTCGGCTCGTCGAGCAACAATATATCGGGTACCGGCGCCAGCACCCTGGCGAGCGCCGCGCGGCGCGCCTCCCCGCCCGACAAATGTTCGGGATTGTCCTGGCCACTCAACCCCAGCCGTTCGATGAGATAGGCCGCACGGTGCTGCTGATCGCCCGGCGCCAATCCCGCTTCGACGAAGTCCAGCACCGTGGCGTAGCCTGAAAGGTCTGGTTCTTGCGGCAGATAGCGCACTGTTGCGCCCGGCTGCACGAACCGGCTACCGCCATCCGCTTCGATCATGCCGGCAGCAAGCTTCAGCAAGCTCGACTTGCCCGAGCCATTGCGCCCGACCAGGCACAAACGCTCCCCAGCGCCGACCGCGAGTTCGGCGCCCTTCAGCAGGGGATCCCCCCCAAAGGTGAGATGAATGTCCTGCAGGTTCAACAGCGGCGGTGACATGGCGGGCGATGTAGTGCACCTGCTCAGGCGATGCAACAGCGGCTACGTACGATTGGACAGCAGTCTTGCCACTTCAATCTTGTCGCCGGCAAGAGCACTATCTAAGGCCGTGCGTCCATTTTCGCCCAGCCGCTCGATCAGATCAGTGCGCCCGCTCTTTGCGGTAAGAAAAAGTAGTTGCGCGCTGTAGGCTGCGGCGCAATAGGCGCCTGCAGATCTGTGATATCGGCCTTTGTCACCAGCCGCAAAAGCTTTCCCAGCAATTGCGTCTTCCAGTAGCCCGGCTCTACTTGAAGTGGCCGCGTCCATCGCTGATCAGGCATCTGCAGATTCATTGCGAGAAAGCGAGCACTAATACTGCTCGCGGGTTTCCAGAGCCCTTACACAGGCCGGCCGGGAACGGACCCGCTCGAAATAGTCCCGCACGGGGCCGGCAGGGATTTCCCAGTGCGCCCCATTCACGGCCCAGCCGGCACAATGGCCGAGCACCAGGTCGGGTACCGTGAAATCAGCGCCCATGACATAGGTCTTGCTGCCGAGTCGTGTCTGCAGAACACCCATTGCCCGGTCGAAGTCGTACTTGCATGCCTTCTGTGCCGTTTCAGAGCGCAAATCTTCCGGCAGGATGAACGTGTTCTTGGCGTTGAACCATAGTGCGGACTCCAAATCGTCAAGGGCAAACATCGTCCAGCTATCCTGCTGAGCACGCTTGATAGTGCCCGTTGGATAGGTGAATTTGCCGTGTTTGTCCGCCAGATACTGGCATATCGCAACCGAGTCGATGATCATCTCATCGTCAACTTGCAGCACTGGCACTTTGCCAGATGGATTGACGGCACAGGCCGCATCGCTGCGCGGCGCAACGGGGTCGATCTCATAGTCAAGTCCGAGTTCTTCCAGCATCCACACGACGCGTATCGCGCGCGTCTTCGGCGACCCTATCAGTTTGTACATCAGCTGCTCCTTGCTCATCATCCTTGCCTTGCCCCGTATCCTACATATAAGCAATACCGCCAAAGAGTGGCGACCGAAGGGAAGCCGAACCCATGTTCCAGATGCCCGCAGAATGGCAACCGCATGAGCGCTGCTGGATGGCCTGGCCGTGTCGGCATGAGATCTGGGGCCGGCATCTGCAAGCGACCAAGCGCGCTTATGCGCGGGTCGCTCATGCCATCGCAACGTTTGAACCAGTCTCCATGCTCGTACCGGCAGCGCACGTTACGGATGCGCGCAATCACCTGGGCCATGACGTAACGGTCATCGAAATGGAGATCGATGACTCATGGACCCGCGATAGCGGTCCCTGTTTCGTGACCGACGGGGCATCACTCAAGGCCGTCACCTTCAGGTTCAATGCCTGGGGCAACAAGTACCGGCGATATGATCAGGATGCGCTCATGGCCGGGCGGATCGCCGAGCAGGCCGGCGTGCCTGTCGTTTCATCCAATCTGATCGCAGAGGGTGGCGGCATTTGCGTCGATGGCGAAGGAACCTTGTTAACGACTGAGAGCTGCTTTCCCAATGCCAACCGCAATCCCGGTTGGTCGCGCGATGAAATCGCTGCCGAGCTCGAATGTACGCTTGGCGTAGAAAAAGTCATCTGGCTGCCGGGTAACGAAAGCGAAACCGAGACCGATGGCCATGTAGACGGCATTGCCATGTTCGTTGCCCCCGGGCACGTCGTAATCGAAGCGCCACGTCAGGCGGAGAATCCCTGGGCGGACATCATGCATGCCAACATCAAGACCCTAGCGCAGCAGACCGATGCCCGTGGCCGCCCGCTCAAACTCACCCATATCTGCGAGGCCGAAAGCCTCGAACTTTCCCCTCAAGCAGATGAACGTTTCTGCCGTTCCTATGTGAATTTCTATATTGCCAATGATGCGATCGTCGCACCACGCTACGGCATCCGTGAAGACGGCGAGGCACGCGAAGTCCTGGAAGGCTGTTTTCCAGATCGCGAGATCGTACAGGTGTCAATCAGCGATATCGCGATTGGCGGCGGCGGCATCCACTGCATCACGCAGCAGCAGCCAAAAATCCTCTAGCGAGGATCGTCAGCCACCCTGTTCCTGAGGCATGCTTTCCACCTTCGCAGGGCCCCGCATCGCCTTAAATATGCTGGTCCCCGTCGTGCCAACCGCAGCAAGTATCAGAATGAGAGCAATCGGCCTGTTCAAGTAAGTGCCGAAATCGTAGTGCACCATCTGCATTGCCTGGGCAAAAGTCTGTTCGCCGATCTTGCCGAGGATCAGGCCGAGCACCATGCCTGCCACCGAATAGCCAGTGCGGCGCAGGAAGAAACCGGCTGCACCGGCGGCAAACATCATGATCACATCGATGGTCAGACCGCGCACCGCATAGGCGCCGACCGTTGCCAGGAGCAGGATCAATGGGGCCAGAAACTGGAATGGGATCTTCAGCAGATTGACAATCGTCTTGGTTTCGAGAAACCCGATCAGCAGAATTGAAACATTGGCAAAGAACATCGCCGCGAACACGACCCAGACCAGATCACCACTGTTGATGAAGACCAGCGGGCCCGGCTCCATGTCGTGCATCTGGAACACGCCAACCATCATTGCGGTCAGCGCACCACCCGGCAACCCGAGCGCCAGCAGCGGGATCATTGCCGCACCGGTTGCGGCATTGTTGGCGGTCTCGGATGAGATGACCCCTTCCAGCTTGCCCTTGCCGAAGGCCAGCTTGTCCTTGGACCAGCGTACCGCTTCGTTGTAACCCATAAACGCCGCCAGTGTAGCACCGATGCCAGGTAGGATCCCGCAGAAGAAGCCGATGACAATCGAGCGAACCACCGCGAACTTGTGCGCCCAAAGTTCGGCAAGACTCGGGAAGTCGACACTTAGTTTGGGAGCCTTATAGGCACCGGTCGCCTTCTTTTCTGCCTGAACCAGCACCTCGGACACAGCGAAGAAGCCAAGGATAACTGGAATGAAATGCACACCCGCCAGCAGATACGGCATGCCGAAGTCATAGCGCGCGATACCGCCAACCGGATCGAGCCCGACCACCGCCAGCATCAGGCCGAACAGAATCGACAACCAGCCTTTCCACAACGTCTTGGCGCCGACCGAGGCGGCAACCGCCAGCCCAAACACCACTAGTGCAAAGATCTCCGGCGGGCCGAAATTGGAAATCGCCCATTCTGCGATTGGCGCAGTGGCAATCATCATGATGACGGCCGACACGGTGCCGCCCAGCGCCGAACACATGACGGCCGCCCCAACCGCCTTGCCTGCCTTGCCCTGCTGCGTCATCGGATAGCCATCGAACGCCGTCGCCGCATTCTCCGGTGCGCCGGGGATATTGAATAGAATGGCCGTGATCGCGCCGCCATACACGCCGGTGCAGTAGATCACCGAATAGAGCATGATTCCCTGTTCGGCGCTCAGGTGCGCCGTAAACGGCAGCAGAATCGCCGCAAGGGTAAGCATGCTGACCCCGGGAATAGCGCCGAACAACATCCCGCCGATTACACCACCGAGGAAAATCACGAAATTGATCGGATCGCTGAACAGCGCAACCGAACCATTGATGAAATTCGTAAAAATATCCATGTGGTTTCCCGCCAACCCCTATTGCAGCAGCTTCACAACCCAGTTGCCGAAACTATAAAAGGGTTCGATGTTGCCAGTCGGCAAGCCGACATAGAGAATCTTCACAAACAGCAGAACCAGAAGCCCAAACAGCAATGCCATGATGGCCAGCATCGGATTGCGACGCCGCTCGCCCATCAGCCACATTACCGCCAGCATGAAAAACGGCGCCAAGGCATAGAACCCGAAATCTTCCAGGAACGCCGCGAACAGAAGCGGAAGGCCGATCATGCCGCCGACATGATTGGCCCTCGCCAACACCATGAACACCGCGACGACAACCCCTGCCGTCACCAGTTTGGCCGGCCCCAAACCATCCTGCGGAACCCCAAACATTTGCCCTACATATTCCGGTAAGCGCATGTAGACAAATGGCAATGCGATAAGCACAGCGGTCAGCCCATACCAGTACAACCCGGTATGCTCGGCGGCCTCGTCAGCAATAGCTTCATGCGTGCCGTCGGCCTGTGCGGCGACATCGCCGTACCGGTACTGCCAGAACAACTGCCCTAAGACCGCCAGGACGATCAGCAATATCAATGCGCGCGGCCAGGCCGAGGCACCAAACTTGTAAATCTCGATTGTCTGGTTGAACTTGAACGACAAGGCGTAAAGCACCGCTGCGGCCAACAGCCACAAACCAGCTTCAACAAGATGCGCTGGACGCAATCGGCCCATGCTCCCCTCCCCTGGTCAGTTAGTCGGATGCCCCAGCAGTCCAAATGGTCCGCCGGGGCGTCCACTCGTCGTCGGTTACTTCACTTCAAGACCCATCGCCTTGTACACTTCGCGGTACTGGCCGATCGTTGCAGTGATCAGTTCCTTTGCACCGGCAGTGTCACGGAAACTTTCGATTAGGTTCATATATTTGCGTTCGTTGTATTCCTGGTAACTCGGCTGGCAGAACGCTTTTTGGAACGCCCATTGTAGCCATTTGACCCGGTCTTCCGGTGCACCGGCCTTGACGAAAAAGCCACGGAACCGGAACAGCGGCTCGAAATCCAGTCCTGCGTCGACAATGCTTGGCACATCAGCGAACGCGGCCGGACGCTCTTTCAGGATCGTTAGGATCGGTTTGAACCGTCCGGCATCGAGAAACTTGCGCACATCACCTGGTTGCTCGAACAGCGCATCGACCTGACCGCCGGCTAGCGCACCATAGCGCGGCGCGCCCTTGTCGAACGAGATCTGCTGGATCTTCATGCCAGTCGCATCGGTGATAAACTTCATCGTCACCCGCTCCATGGAGCCTTCTTTGGACACGTTGGCGATCGTCGCCTTGCCGTCCTGAGCCTTTACCCATTCGACAAATGAGTTCCAGTCCGTGAAACGGGTCTCATCGGCGCGGATATAGATCTGCGAGAACGTGATCTGCGACACGACCAGCGGGATCAGCGCTTCGGCCGGATTGGGTCGGCCTGAGTCAAGCGCATGGGCGCTCGCTGAATCATCAATATGCTCAAGCACCGAATAGCCGTCAGCCGGCGAAGCCATGTAAGCGGTCATGCCGACCGTACCAGAGCCACCTGGCTTGTGATCACGGTTGACTGACACACCCGTCAGTTCGGTGAACGCCTGGGCCATCGCCTGGGCCACCTGGCCGGAACCGCCGGCCGGGCCGTAGGGCACCACCATGGTCAGTGCACGCTCGGGGAATCCGCCGGGCTTTTCAAGGCTCACTGGCAGCGCATCAGAAGCGCATTTGGCCTGCACCGTGCCGGCCGACAAGGCGGCCAGTGAGACAACGAAGGCGGCTGTTTTCATGATTCTCTTCAACGACATAGTCTCCTCCCTGTATTGCAACTCAATTTGCGCCGCATGTTTTTCGAACATCACGGCGGATCTTGTATGTCTTATTCCGCATCCCCTTCGCAATGAGGTTATGCAAATCTACCCGCCAAGGCGAGTCGAATATCTTGCGCCGCATACCGCCCAGCGGAACCATCGTCAGACCCGTTCTAGCGCAATGGCGACGCCTTGCCCGACCCCGACGCACATCGTGGCCAGACCGTGCTTGCCGCCGCGCTCCTGCAGCTCAAGCGCCGCAGTGCCGGTAATGCGCGCACCCGACATGCCAAGCGGATGGCCAAGTGCTATGGCGCCGCCATTCGGGTTCACATGCTCGCTGTCTTCGGCAACATCCAGTCCGCGCAGCACGGCGATGCTCTGCGAAGCAAATGCCTCATTCAGTTCAATGATCTCGAAATCGCCGGGATGCAGGTTTAGACGGCGGCACAGTTTCTGTGTCGCCGGCACCGGCCCGGTACCCATGATGCGCGGCTCAACGCCAGCCGAAGCGCCGCTTACGATCTTTGCAATAGGTGTCAGGCCATTCACCTTGGCCCCCTCCTCACTGGCAACGATCAGTGCCGCAGCACCGTCATTGACACCAGATGCATTGCCGGCCGTAACGGTGCCGCCATCACGGAATGGTGTTTTCAGCTGACCCAGCTTTTCCATCGTTGTGGTGCGCGGGTGCTCATCCCGCTCGACCATAATTGAATCGCCCTTGCGCTGTGGGATCGTGACCGGTGCGATCTCCTTGGCCAAACGGCCACGCTCGATGGCAGCCGCGGCGCGTTCCTGCGAGCGCAGGGCAAACGCATCCTGCGCCGCACGCGAGATCGAAAAATCCTCAGCCACATTCTCGCCGGTCTCGGGCATCGAATCGACCCCGTACTGTGCCTTCAGCACGGGATTTACGAACCGCCAACCAATGGTCGTGTCGTAGATTTCGGCGTTGCGCGAAAAGGCCACTGACGCTTTCGGCATGACGAACGGCGCGCGCGACATGCTCTCGACACCACCCGCAATCACAAGATCGGCTTGGCCTGCCGTGATAGCGCGGGCAGCGGCAATCACCGCATCCATGCCGGAAGCACAAAGCCGGTTCAACGTAATAGCCGGCACCGATTGCGGCAGCCCCGCGAGCAACACGGCCATGCGCGCGACATTGCGGTTGTCTTCGCCAGCCTGATTAGCACATCCGAACACCACGTCATCGACCATCTCCCAATCGATTCCGGGATGCCGCTTCATCAGGGTTCTAAGCGGCATCGACGCCAGATCATCGGTGCGCATGCCAGACAGTGCACCACCGAACCGGCCAATCGGAGTGCGGACATAGCCGCAAATAAATGCTTCGCTTGTCATGCGGCGGCACTCCCCAACCGCTGCTTCAACGCTGTCGGCAGGAAGGACGGTGTTGGTACGACGGTAATGCCGCCGGCCTCCAACGCGGCCTTCTTGCCGTCGTAAGAACCGCTGTCGCCCATGACGATGGCACCGGCATGGCCCATCTTCTTACCCGGCGGCGAGGCCGCCCCGGCAATGAATGCGGCTACCGGCTTGCTCATGTCGGCGGCATACTCCGCTGCCGCCTCTTCCATAGACCCGCCGATTTCGCCAACAATGGCGACTGCGCTAGTCCTGTCATCCTGGTTGAGGCACTCAAGTGCATCGCGAGTCGTCGTGCCGATAATCGGATCACCGCCTATGCCGACAAAGGCCGAAATGCCCATGCCCGCCTGCACAAGGTTGAGACACACCAGCGTGCCAAGGCTACCTGAACGTGAGATCACTCCAACATTGCCGGTCTGGAACACGCGGTGGTTGAAGGCTGGCATGAAGCCGACAAAGCACTCACCCGGCGTTACCAGGCCGGCGGTATTGGGACCAATGACTTTGGCACCTGCCTCTCTCGCCGCTGCCATCACATGCATCACATCGTGAACCGGCACGTGTTCAGTCATGATGACCAGTTTGAGAATGCCAGCCGCAATGGCATCAAGCGCCGCGGTCTTGACCCCGAGCGATGGTATGAACAGCACCGATGCATCCACTTTCACGTCTTTGGCCGCATCGACCGCCGACCCCCACACCGGCAGGCCAAGATGTTCGGTACCTGCCTTTTTCGGGTTGACGCCTCCGATGACACGCGTTCCATAGTCGCGCATCTTGTCGGCCCAGAACGTGCCCTGCTTGCCGGTTATGCCTTGGACCAACAGGGTCTCGGTACCGCGAACGATCATTGCACCGCCTCCACAGCCGCCTTGACCGCATCGTCCATGACGTCAAACGGTTCGATGCCTAGCTGGTCGCGCACCATCGCGTTGGCCTCTTCCTCACCCGTCCCATGGATAGTGAAAAAAACCGGCACATCCGGCTTGACCACTTCCCAGCCCTTTAGGATACCTTCGACCATAACATCGGTGCGGGCAAAGGCGCCGCAGAAATTGATCAGTAGCGATTTGACATTTGGGTTGGCCAGCACGGTTTCGAGCGCCTCCTTACCCAGCGAATAGGCCTCGCCGCCGATCTCTAGAAAGTTGGCCGGCGTGCCACCGTAATGACGAACCGCGTCCATCGATGTCATCGTCAGGCCGGCTCCATTGGCGAGTATGCCGACATTGCCGTCGAGTTCGATGTATTTGAACCCGATCTCCTTGGCCTCCGCCTCAAGACTGGTTAGCTTGTCCGGCGTGCCGCGTTCCGCCAGCTCGATGCGCCGTTTGATTGCGCTGTCGTCAAGCGTGAACTTGCAGTCAAGCGCCAGCAGCTTTCCATCATTGGTCACCACCAAAGGATTGATTTCAAGCAGTTCGGCATCATTGTCGATATAGGCCTGATAGAGTCTGCCGAGCGCATCGACAATGGCATCATCGTCCACCGCATCACTTACCGGCAATTGATCAAGTACCGAGGCAGCATCGAACCCGTGGCGGATGTCGACGGCAACACGCATTAGCCGGTCCGGATGCGACACGGCGATTTCCTCGATATCCATCCCGCCTTCCGGCGAATAAAGGATCAGCGGTCCCTTGCTATCGGAGTCGTTGAGTACTGCGGCATAAAGCTCTCTGGCAATCGGCACCTGCGCTTCAACGAGTACCTTCTCCACCGGATGACCGGCAATGCTCATGCCGATGATGCGATCCGCCGCAGCACCGGCGGCTTCAGCGGTTTGCGCAAGTGCAATGCCACCCGCCTTGCCGCGCTTGCCGGTCGGCACCTGCGCCTTGACCACACATGGGCCGAGCTCGGCTGCCAGGTGTGCCGCTGCGACAGCATCGACTGCCAAACCGCCTGTTGGCGTTTCCAGGCCAACTCCGCGCAAGAGAGGCTTGCCGGCATGTTCCTCGAAGTTCATCCGTTGCTACTTCCCGAATTTTTGCCAATAGGCGCCGAACAACTCTTCTTCAGACGGCTTGTCCTCTTCAATTGTCGTTACCAGATGGGTGATGTTGATGAAATGCCGGTAATTGAGATTCTCCGAAATCGAATTTCCGGCCCAAGTGCCACAGCCCATCGACAAGGTGAAATTGAGCCCGTTAGTGAAACTGCCACCATTGCCGAACGTGTGCGCCTGATTAACCAGCACCCGCACTACGTCGAGTTCCTCCGCCAGCGCGCGTGCGTGGTCTGCGTCTTGCGTATGGATGCCGCAGGAATGTCCCCTGCCCTTGACCTCGAGGATCTGTGCGACCTTGGCCTTTGCGTCATCAAAGTCGATGGCACGGTAAACGGTCAGCACAAGTGAAAGCTTTTCATCACTCAGCTTGCTGCCGGTAATGTTATCGTCCTCGACGATGAAGAACTTGGCTTGCGCCGCCTCCTCGCCCAAATGCGCCGCATCCGCAAACACATCGGCATCCTTGGCAATCACATTTCGGTTGAGTGCACCACCGACCCAAAGCGTGTCCACGACGCGCTGTTTTTCGGCGGCGCTAGTGCGGTAACCGCCGGCCCGTTCCAGCGCCGCAATGGCATCCTCATAGACATTGTCGAGGATCACCAGTGAATTCTCCGAGGAACAGGACGTCGAATTATCAAAGATCTTCGAGGCGCAAATCTTCTCCGCTGCATCATCGAGGTCAGCCGATGAATCGACAATTACCGGCACGTTGCCGGCCCCAACGCCGATCGCCACCGTGCCGCTCGAATAGGCCCGGCGCACGTTGTTCTGCGATCCGGTGCAAGCAATGAAGTCACATGCCTCCATTAAGGCCTGAGTCAATTCTTTGGACACCGGCGCCGGCAGAATTTGCACAAGATCTTCAGGGTGTCCGCATTTAACCAGCTCGGCTCGCATGAGATTAACAGTGCGCGCTGTCGTCTTATAGCCCGCAGGTGACGGCGCGATTATCACCGCATTGCCGCCTTTGAGCGCCATCATCGCCTTGTTGACCGGTGTCGCCGCCGGATTAGTCGAAGGACATACCGCTGCGACAACGCCGACTGGTTTGGCGTATTTGACCAGCCCTTTGTCCGGCAGTTCCTCAATGACGCCGGTAGTCTTCACCCGCATCAGGTCGCGCAGCGTGCCGAACGTCTTGCGGGTATTCTTGATGATCTTAGAGGCGACGTTGCCGAGCCCGGTATCTCGTACCGCAAGTTCAGCTAGGGCTTCAGCATGATCGGGCTTGTAAAGGGACCAGGCCAGCGCCGTCACCGCCTCATCGATGCGGTCCTGATCGCCGTTCTCAAAGGCATCCATCGCCGCCCGCGCCTTGGCAATCAATACGCCAACAGTAGCGACCGCGTCGCTCAGAGTGCCGTCTGCCAATGCAATTTGTGAATTCATGGGTCTTTACCTCGCCTAGTCACACCAATTCTGTTGCTCCCGGTCGTCGTGTCAATTCATAAAATAGGATATTTTGTCCCGATTTTAGAAATTCATGGTACAATGCGTTCGATTTTGCACCAACTGGCACCCACAGCATGACCAATCGTACCGCAAGAACGCCACATGGCTCCGCCCTCAGCAAGGCTGTCGCCGTACTCGAAGCCATCGCCGGCCACGCGCAGCCGATTGGCCTGCCTGAACTTACCAGAAAGCTGGGCCTGCCGCGCCAAACCATCC
>JAEKFU010000714.1 GCA_016522385.1 Pseudomonadota bacterium | reverse complement strand
CAGAAAAGTTGCAGCACTTTTCTGATAAGAACATGCTCAGATCTAATAGGTTAGCGGACGATTCACGTTTCAGATTGATTCAATCTGAAACGATCGTGCGCTAGCCGAGTGACCGGATTTGGGCCATCAAACGGTTCCATGTGAGAAAGAAACGTCTAGGGTGTGATGTCGATCAGAAAACAATTCTGCTTGCCGCGCGGCGGGCAATCCTCCGACAAATCAGGTGCTTTGCTCCTTGGCCGTATCCGGATACGATCTTTGGACCAAGGTTGGACCTTGCCGGAAAGTCACTCCGTCGGAATGGTTCCAAATCAGCTTGAAATGTTCTGGTAACGAGGCAAGTCGGTGCGCCATGATTTTTCGAACAACTGCTCATCGCCCTCGAATGCCATGACGCGGGCGCTGAGGTGAAGATTTTCGGCATCGCAGGTCAGCCGGGCGATCGTCTTTGTGGTCACCGACCAGTTGGCACGGCGCAGGACCTGCGTCCAATGTATATCGCAGGTGGCTGACAGCGGATTATTATCGTTGATCGTATAGCGCTCCCGTTTTACCGCTCCATTGATCATCCCGTGATCGCTGAATTCTGTCTCACCATAATCGTCTCGAATTTCAAATACAGTGCGTCTGAGCGCATCATCGCGAATGATGCGGCGTTCGTTGGCCGGGGCTCTGAGCGTTTTAACGTTGCCTGCAGGTGGCGCCTTGGCAGCCGGTGGATCTACCGGCCGCAACTCTTCGCTGTACTGCACGACCGGCAAATCGAGCCTGGCGATCGTGGGCGCAAGCGAAAGAACGGGATCGACCGGCGCGGGCCAGATAAACGGCCAACAGGCAGTAGAGAGCGCCAGTCTGATCCTGTGGCCGGCCGGAAAACGATGACCGACATGGTCGAGCCTGATGCGGCAGCGGATCGGCTCGTCTACCGGAAAAGGCTCTGGTTCGCTGTTGCTATGGACATGGCGTAAATTGACGACGCCAACCGAAACCCTTTGCGATGCTCCGTCCGGCGCCACATCGCACAACCGAACGATCAGATTGCCGTCGTTAGCGCTGGACAGTAAGTCGACCTCAAAGAACGGGTCACCCCAAATGTCGATAGGTCCGGCAAGCGGCGCCGTGTCGAAGGCAAGGCTTCTGCTGTCATCTGTGCGCTGATCGGGTGGCATCTCCGGACCGGCGCAGTGCGGCACAATCTCCCCGAATGCGGTGCCGGTGCCCAACGGAGAGCGAAACGCAGCAGCGGGCGCCGGGCTTTCTCCAGTCGTCAGACCAGCCTGGCAGATGTACCAACTGGTCTGCTGGATATCAGCGCTCGGCCACTCGAAAGTTTCCAGCCAATGCCCGGGGACCGCAACAGCGAACGGGTCGGGCGCGCCTCCGTGCTGGATGAAGCCAAGGTAGGAACACTCCTTATCTTCAGGCGACGGTTCGTCGTTCAGCCAGCACTGCCACCATTCGGTCGCCTGCCCAAGAAAGTCCATTAATGGGCCCGGGCTTGACAGGTGCGGATATTGATGTGCCCACGGACCGGCAATGGCGCGGCAAGGCACGCTGAGGTTCTCCAGGAGACGCGGAACTGCATTGACATAAAGATCGGCCCAACCGGTAACAATCATCACCGGGCATTTGATGGCGCGGTAGTTTTCGCACACCGAGCCGTGCTTCCAGTACTGATCGCGAGCGGAATGCGCAAACCAGTTCTCGGCGAAGAACTCCAGATTATCGAGCCGTTTGCGCCAAATCTTGCGCCACCGGCTGCCAAGCATTTCTGGGTCGGGTGGGCGCGTGGAGAAGGACAAAAACGACGTAGCCCAGCCGAAATTCTCGTTCAGCAGGCAACCGTTCTTATAGTGAATATCATCATTGTAACGGTCAACTGTCGCACCAACGGCAATGATCGCCTTCAATGCGGGCGGGTTGCGGGCCGCGACTTGCAATGCGCTGAAGCCCCCCCAAGACAATCCCATCATGCCGACATGTCCGCTGCACCAGGGCTGGGCAGCAATCCACTCGATCACTGTTATCGCATCATCCTGCTCGAGCTTCAGATATTCGTCACGCAAGTGGCCTTCGGAGTCGCCTGATCCGCGAATATCGACCCGAACGGCGGCTATGCCGTGGCCGGCGAACCAGGGATGAACACGTTCGTCATCGGCCAGCCGGGCATCGCGCCGGCGATAGGGGATGTATTCGAGCACTGCCGGCACCGGCAGGTCGTCGGAGGAAACCGGGCGCCACACCCGCGCGGCCAGGCGGATACCATCCGGCATGGGGATCCAGTGAGCCGGATCGTCCAGTACATCATACGGAAAATCTGCAACCATTTGCAGCTCTGGCGGTTCCAGACCCGGAAACATCGCTGCCTTCCCCTCGTTGAAATCCAGCAAAAGGGCCCAGCGTTTGCACACCGAGCCCCCTTGCAATCCTTGTCTATGCCAGTTCATTTGCCGATCGGGCAAACCACCAGCGCTCAAGCGCCCTCCATCCGTCGAGATCCCAATCGTAATCTCAGGCAGCTTTTGTCAGCCGCGACAGCCGTCGGCTGTCCGACAAACAATTCTGGGCGCAAAATGGATTGAGGGTCAAGCGTCACGATTGAGTCTTCGAGCCGCTCAATGCAAAGTTGAGCGGCATTCTCACGGAGAAGCGCAATCCTAGCCGCAAGTTGCGCAGGGCCTATCCGGCACGTAATGGCGTTGGTGTAGCAACAGCCCTGTTCTCATTTACGGGCGCTACCCGTGTGACGTATTGGATCACTGAAGCGCACCGGCAGCAAACACAAAAAAGACCACTCTGCCGGCGGCACAGGCCGCAATCACAGGCATCCAGTGGGCATTGTCAGATTAAAATGTCCTAGTAGCCAAATGCTATCAGCGCCCTGTCTCAAGCGGCAAACAATGTCCGCCATTCGGCCAGTGCTGATGACCGTTTTTCTTTGAATGCTTGTCGGTTGTTGAGGTGACGGTCTTGGTTGAAGTGATTGTAAACCGATGCATGTACCGATGAGAATTTTTGAAGACTGGCGTGTCGCCTGAATTTCTGCATGACATTCTCTCGTCGACGAAATGGCTGATGTGAATTCTCGGCCCTGTTGTTCAACCAGCGTCCGGTCAACTGGCGATCGGCGTTTCCGAGGTCCCTCATCGCGGCGCCGTAAGACCGGAGCTTGTCCGTAACGATTACCTTGGGACGGCCGTATCGTTTCATCGCTTTTCGCAGGAATTTCAATGCCGCTTTCCGGTCGCGTCGCTTTGAAATGTAGGATTCGAGAACCTCACCTTCATGGTCCACAGCACGCCAAAGGTAATGGGTCTTCCCGTTGATTTTAACGAACACCTCATCGAGGTGCCACTGCCATTGCGACCAGATCCGCATGCGCTGCGCCCGCTTCCATCGGATCTCAGCGGCGAACATCGGACCAAACCGGTTCCACCAGAAGCG
>JAEKFU010000713.1 GCA_016522385.1 Pseudomonadota bacterium | reverse complement strand
CAGAAAAGTTGCAGCACTTTTCTGATAAGAACATGCTCAGATTCAATAGGTTAGCGGACGATTCACGTTTCAGATTGATTCAATCTGAAACGATCGTGCGCTAGCCGAGTGACCGGATTTGGGCCATCAAATGGTTCCATATGAAAAAGACACGCTCTAGGGTGTGGTCGTCATGTCATTGAACGGCCCGTCAAATCTTGCAAAGCGTTTTGATCAACGCTTTGCATGTCATCAGTCTAACGACACGGCAACGGTGGTCGATGTCCAGATCAGCGGCCGGGCCGCAGCTCTTGTTCAACACAACCACGCTGACAGGTCCAGGTCTGGTTGAACATTCACTGATTTTTGATCCGCACCCCTCGTGGCCCTTTAGAGCACGATCTTTTCCGATGCAGCCATCTGAAACGTAAGTCGTCCTCTATCATATTGAAGCCGATCAGGTTTTCAGGTTTTGATGTTTCCGTCAAAATCAAACCCGATCTAGGCCCTCAGTGCGACCAACGACCAATTTACAATCTAAGATTGAGATGGTTTTCTCTTTTGTGCATCCAGATCAGAATCCTTCTGTCAGCGATGCGGCGGCGATGGTGATCAGGAGTAAGAGTAATGACTGCCCTGAGAGTAGCTGACACGGACTGGAATCTGAAGGGCGGTTCCATCACAAGAGGTTGCACATACACCGGCCTCCTAGAAGACGCTTCCACACATGCTCTGCAGATCGACATTAGCAGCAAGCGGTCTTTGACCACCGGTCTGCCGATACCGGTGTTCAATCTGAAACTTTCACCTAATCCGTTCTTGGGCCTGACCAACTCGAGTTTGGTCGGTCAAATAGCGGTTCGAGACTCGTCTTATGATGCGCCAACCGTTCCGGTAGTCATCAGTCATGCAGATGAGCGCGAGATGACTATGTCGACAATGTCAGCTCAACACGCCGAACTCGTGGTCCACTTGCTTAGTCTAGGTGAAAGTTTGCAGTTCACCGTATTTCGGGGAAGTGAAGCGCTGATTGAGCTGCCGATTACCAACAACGCGAAGGTGGTGAATCTATTCCGGCAGGTGCTTACGTAGCCTCTTTCAACAGTTAACTAGTTCTCCTGGATCTCAATCGTGTATCGATGAATTTCCGTGGTGGCTCATGCGGGCGTCGCGAAACGCTTGATCGCCTGCGGGGTCGGCGGACGTACTAAGGATCCAGATTCTCACTCTCGACATCAAGCCAGCCGTCTCTTTCAAGGCAATGCTGAATTGGATGAAGCGTCCCGGAACCAGGGTTCGCTGATGACCAATTGCCCACGTTTGGCCAAGATCGTCAAATGATGATCTTTTTCTGAAATTCTTCCCCTAAACGCAAAAAATTCTCAGAATATGCAATCTTATACTCATTCATGCCGGCGTCCTCAACCAGGGTGCCGACCGGCTGGAAGGCGGCCTGGTTGCGTCTTACGAGAACCTGATCCTGGAAGCAGAGATGTTGCAAATGATGCGTGTCTGGCCTGAGGGCAAAAATTGGACGATGCAGCTTTGGGCCTTGACGCCATCCGGGAAGCAGGACCCGGCGGGCATATCTTCGGCACGGCACATACGCTCGAACGTTATGAGTCCGCCTTCTACCGGCCTCTCGTATCGGATTGGTCAAATTACGAGAACTGGCGCGACGCGGGCGCCAGGGATGCAGCGCCACGGGCGCACAGTATCTGGATGTCAATGCTCAAAGAATACGAGCCACCCTCGATTGATCAAGGTATCCGTGAAGCCTTGGTTGACTTTGTCGATAGACGCAAGTCGGACTTGAAGCCTTGGAGCACGATCGTTTCAGTTGACATTATGCGTATCCTGAATCTTCCTCTATCAGATCAACGGCCTGACTGCTTTGGTGTGAAAAGGTGCCGATCTGCCCAGAAGGTACAGGCCGGCAACACGATGCAGACCAAACGCATTTTGTGCTATCGGCCAGATCAACTCCCGCCAATCCACGTTTGACACAACGACAAGTCTCAAATGGCGCTGATTAGTTTGCGCTGGGCTAGCGCCGATTAGGCGAACCACCAGCGCTCGTATGCGCGCCCTCCGTCAAGCGTCCAGTTGCCGGTCAGCTTGTCGCCATGCATGACACTCTTCTTGTGGACGTAGACGCGGTTCCTGAAGAACGGAACAATCGTCCCACCGTCGTCTCGCATGATCTGTTGCATCTCGCGATACATCTCCGTGCGTTTCGCATCATCGAGCTCAGCTCGGGCCTGCACGAGAAGCTCGTTGAAGCGCTCGCCCGCATAGTGCGACTCGTTCCAGGCCGCGCCCTTGGCGTAGGCCAGCGAGAACATCACATCGGGCGTTGGACGTGCACCCCAGCCCACCACGACAAACGGCTTGTTCAGCCAAACATTTGACCAGTAGCCGTCATTGGCCTCACGCACTACGGTCAGGTCAATACCGGCGGGAGCCAAATGCTCCTTGTACAGGATCACCATGTCCACCGCGCCCGGGAATGCGGCGTCGGCGGTCGACAGGTCGAGCTTGATCCCTTCCATGCCCGCCTTCTTCAGATGGTGCTTCGCCTTGTCAGGATCGTATTTGCGCTGTTCCAGATCGGCCCAATAGGGCAGCGTCGGTCCGATCGGATGATCGTTGCCGATGGTGCCGTGACCGAGAGTGATCTTCTTCAGGATCTCTTCACGGTTGATGCCGTATTTGAGCGCCAGGCGCAGATCCTTGTTATCGAACGGTGCTTGGTCGACAAACATCGGAATCGTGACGTGTGCGCCGCTTGGCACTTCTACGACAACCAAATTGGGATCACGGCCCAACAGATGAATGGTCTTCAGGTCGGGCTCCGTGGCGGCATCGACATCACCGGTCTTGATCGCGGTTTGCCGGGCGTTGGGGTCATTGACGCCGAGGATTTGGACCCCGTCGAACCACCCGCGACCTTCTTTCCAATAGTTCGGATGTCGTTCAAGGAGGCTCTCCACGCCGGGATTATGTGACTTGATGGCATAGGCGCCGGTGCCGATGCCGCTCTTGAAGTCCACATTGCCCTCACCGTCGGAGGGCATCATCACCAAGTGGTAATCCGTCAAGACATAAGGAAAGTCGGCGCTCCCCGATCCAAGCGTGACGACGATAGTGTCGTCGCCGTCTGTCTTGATGTCCGTGACTGATTCCAACAACGGCTTTGCGGCGGATTTCGTATCGCCGCGATGATAATTAAGCGAATCCATGGCGTCCTGTGCGGTAAAGGACTTGCCGTTGTGGAACTCGATGCCCTTCTTGAGTTTAAACGTCCATTGCGCCGCGTCGGGGGACGCTTCCCAACTCGCTGCCGCATCGGGCCCGACGACATTGTCCTCGTTGATTTCCGTCAAATAGCTGCGGATCGCATGGTTCATCTGGATCATGTGCTGTGATTCCGTCGTGCCGGGATCCAGATTGTCGGTCGTGTTGCTGTCATCCATGGCGACGCGGAACGTGCCGCCGCGTTTCGGCGCTGCATGGGCTTTGGTCGCATTGAAGGCAACTTGGCCAACGGCGGCGGCACCAAGTCCCGCGGCGACAAAACTCTGAATGAACTGACGCCGGTCGATCTTCCCCTCTCGCGCCAATTTCTCTATTCGATCCAGTGCAGCGGCCTGATCTGGCATCCGCATGACCTGTTTATCTTGCATTGCTTCCTCCTTGCGTTTGGTTTGTTTTCTTTTACTAGTGAGTTTGACCGGCTCGATAGTAGACCAGCTCTTGTACGCCTTCAAAGACCAAGTAGCCTTCGATAATCATTTGTTCCCCGGCGCACTGGGCCCCGTGGTCGACACGCGCACCTGGTTTGCCCGCCACCAATTCGCGTGCTCGCGTCTGAAGTGAAGCAAGTCTACTGAACCTACGTAGCGCCGAGCCCGAGCTAACCGTCTCGCGACGCCACCGCTCCAGGACTAAACAATTGAGTCGTCATCTGCCGCTCATCTTCCTTGACATATAGTGCCTCGTATTGCTCGACACTGACATCGCCGGCTTCCAGTTGCTTTATACAGCGCTCGACATCTTCGACAGCAGAGGAGAGGGCGGTGATGATCTGCGCTCGGTCCTCCGTCCACGGCAATGACTCAAATATTGTTCCCAGCTTGGCCTGTCCAAGCCATGCGGCGTGGCGCGCCATCTCGGTGTAGAGCGGGTTCATCGGGCTGCCGAGATAGAAATCGCGCACCAGAAATCCGTGGTTTGGATCCGGCGCCGTCACGTCGCGGCTGACATAGCTGTTGATGATGTTGCAACGGAATCCGGTGCGGCGCATCGGCTGCGCACCATGCAGGATTGCAGTTCCTTGCATGATCGTCGCGTACCCGATCGGCGCCTGATTGGCCACGACCAGCCTGTCGTGGGGCAAAGGCTGCCCAGCGTCGAGCAGGCGTTGGCCTTCGTCTCGCGGGCCCTTGAAATAGACGAAGTGGCCGCCATCGAGTTGCGAGGCGTCGTGCATGCTGAGAACGACCGTGAAGCCGACGATGTCGCGGTGCCAGTCGGAAACGACCCCGCCCACTTTCTCATTGCCGAAATTAATCTGGCAGCCGAGGTGACCCATCGTGTGGGCGGCGATGGGTGTTTGAAAGATCTCAGAGAGATAGTCCGTGACCTCTCGGCAGCCAACGAGATCGCGCAGGAACTGAGACTGATACTCGCCGAAATAGATGCGCCTGCAACCGCCGCTTGGACCACCCTCGGGATAGGTGACAATGCGCGGCTGCAGTAGTTCCAGCACGTGCTGTGTAGCGGCGATCCCCTCCTGAGAGAGAAAGCGCACCGGTGAGACCGCGGCAATCGGCGAGGCAAATTGTGCACTCTGCTTCGGGCTGTAGCCGAAGTCCTCCAGTATCATCACCTCATCGGGCGGTTCGAGCGCCAGGTGGCGCGAGGGGTCAAACTTCGGTTCACCAGTAACTTGGGAAAACCCCGGCGGCGGGTTTCCCGGGAAGGTTTTAGCCGCGGCCAGCATCGCTTGTCTCCCAACAGATCCTCCGGTCTATTAAAAGAACACAACCCGTTCTTGAAGACAAAGGAATCAATTGCCGGCAGATCACACGACAAGGGCAGGGATCAACTCACGTTGATAGCAGCTGCCAGGCTGATGCCACCGATGAGCACGAGGCTGGCAGCCCATATGGCGTCAAGGTTGAACCAGCTCTTGGACAAAAATTTCAGTCCGAGCCACTGATGGACAGCAAAAGCAACCGCGCCGCCCGTCACAATCATCGCAGCCGCATGAACGACCGAAACCATAATGGCGACAATAAGATTTCCACTGATGAGAGCTGCTGCCGCCTGATGGCCCGCATCAACTTCCTCAACACGGCAGAGCCCCAGGTAGATAGGGACCAACATCAGTCCGGCGCCATGCGCTGTCGCTACGGCGAAAGACCACAGAGCGAGTTGCGTTGGCCTGATGCGTGCAAATGATCTTGGGTGGCGCGGATAGAAGAACAACCATATGCCGACTGCAATAAGGATGAGTGCTGCAGCAATTCGAATTTCCTGTTGCCATGTTATGAGCGCACTCATCGCGACGAACGGCAGTAGAATGCCGGTCATGGCCAGCAAGTGCCCCCCGGCAAGTGGTCCAAGCGCTGCAAAGAGGTCGCGCCTGCCGTTTCCCATAAGTCCGGCAGACACAGCAAGGGGCCAGCCCATACCAGGGTTAACGCCGTGGTACAGACCGCTCCCGATTACCGCCAGCCAAAGCCCAATCGTGCTTAACTCGCCGGTTTCCAAGTTCACACAGACGGATAGCAGAAGGAGTCCGTCGAACAGTCACCGCCTTCCAATCGAATCTGGTGTGATCGATAGCCATCCGGAAATTCGACCCAGAAGTCCTTATCGAGCGTAAGCCCACCTTCATCACCGACATCCGCTTTGACCATCGCTGCCGGCACACCGTCAGGGTAGAACTGGTTATCCCAACTGGAATACAGCGAATTTGTCCAGTAAACGCGTTTGCCGTCGCGGCTGATTTCGACCATTTGCGGGCCGCCGGTGTAGTTACCGCCGCCCGGGTGCTCGGTCTTTCTCGTAATACCGCCAATATGGACGGAGCCGGCCAGTGTCGGCTTCATCGGATCGGATACATCATACTGGCGCATTTCGCCGGTTCCCCAGCAGGAGACATAGAGAAACCGGTCGTCGAGTGAAAGATCGATGTCCGTGACGAGCGGCGGTACCGCCTCAAAGCCCTGCAGCAATGGGGGAAGCTCATCTTTCGCGGCAGGCTCGGGCGGAATTGTAGCGGTTTTCTCGCAGTGAAATTGACCACCTTCACGCCACCAGGTCCAGATTGAACCCTCCAGATTGGTGGTGTCCACCACGACACCGAGGAAACCATATTCCTTCACCGGATCGTGCGCTGGGCGAACTTCCAGGGCCATCTGGTGATTTTCGCCAAGATCAATGGTCTGGACGTTTCTGCGGCCACGCAAATCCCAAAAATGGACCCGATGGCCATATTTGTTGGAAAGCAGATCTTCCGGGACGATGCCACTTTCGAATTGCGGTGGCAGTCCCCATTCACTGCTCACCATGTAATCGCGCGGCAAGTTCCACCAGAAATCGTAATGCTTGTCTTGTACACCTCGTTCGATCTCCCAGCGGCCAATGACGTCGAATGTCTCGCAATCCATAATGAATATGCCCGGAGGGCCGTCGGTGCCGTCTGCCCCGCCGCCGCCAAGCGTTGACACATAGACACCTTCAGGGCCGCAGTGGATCGTATGCGGTCGCGAATAGCCGGTCTTGCGGAAGACTTCCTCTGGCTCGATGATCTTGTGAATTTTCGCCTGGGTCGGATCAGGCTTTGTGTCGATGACATAGATACGAGAAGAACGAAGCCCCGGAATAATGAGGTAGCGGCGTTCAAGGAAGGCATGCCCGCTCAGTGGTGAAAGAGCTGATGAGCAGGCATTCCACCCGAAATGGTGAAATTCGTCACCCTTGTTGGGCATCATCACGCTGTGGACGATCTTGCCGAAGTCCTTCGAGTTGGAATCGACATCGACGACCGCAAGCCCATCAGGCTGCGAGAAATCTGGGC
>JAEKFU010000305.1 GCA_016522385.1 Pseudomonadota bacterium | reverse complement strand
GCAAGCACCGGGTGACTTTTTACTACCTTGTTGCCGAACATTCAGGGACACTGTCTAAGCTTTGATCATCCAGGCTGACGAGCAGCGCCGGTCCTGCTAAGTGACCCAACTCTCCGACATGGGAGGTGGGTTTGTTTTGAGATGTCGTGATCGAGCGGTAGCATTCGATTCCGTCACAGACACATTGAGCAATTCACGGATACAACGCGAGGCTGATGCATGGCGTGGATAGTGAACGGAATATTGGGACCGCACCGCTTCGAGACGCGTTCGCCCTGGGGGGTGTTCACGGGAATTTGTGCGATGTTCGCCGGTATCATCCTGTCATTGGTGACAATTATTGCACTGGTGTTGATCTCTTCGGTCGCTTTTCCAGATCAGGCGACTGACTTGCAACGCTGTGCCGCGATCATGGGCAGAGAACCGTCGCAAGAATGTAGTGCCTGGGCGCTCGCGGTCATGGCAACCTTTGCTGTCATATTGATCTTCGCGTTTTATGGTATGGCCTGTATCCGAAATTCGAGCACGCCCGGCAATGCTCTGTTGTTGCGTGCTGCAAACTTGTGCTGGTGGCAGTATCTTGCGCTTGTGATTGGCATGTCGTGCGTGTTGTTTGTCAGCGAACAGGCAGTGTCGCTGGTGTTCGGTGCGACGCAGGCTGATCTGGAACAGGGCACCGATTACATCAAAGTGTTCATGAGTAGTGGTGGATGGCACGTCTGGTTGCTAATCGTTGCCACCGTCGTCGTGGCCGGTCCGTTTGCCGAAGAGGTCATTTTCCGGGGGTTTATGTTCACGACGCTACTGGAGACGCGCGCCGGTTTCATCGGTTCTGCGGTGATAACCTCAGCCTGCTGGACGGTGTTGCATTATACCTATAGCTGGCCGACCCTGACGGTGCTCTTTCTGTTTGGTGTTGCGCTGGCATATGTGGTTTGGCGAACCGGTAGCCTATGGCCGGGCATCGTTGCCCATGGTGCCAATAATCTACTGTCTGTAGTTGTTTTCGCGCTACGCTGAATCGCAATAGGCTCATCGCCCGGAATCGATTAATCTTAAGCCATGAAACAGTATCTGCAACTCATGCGCCAGGTGCGCAATCAAGGCACTAGAAAAGATGACCGCACCGGCACCGGCACCCTGTCGGTGTTTGGACATCAGATGCGATTCGACCTTGCAGACGGGTTTCCCGTGGTAACGACAAAACGGCTCCATCTGCGCTCAATCATCTATGAACTTTTGTGGTTTTTGCGCGGTGACACCAATATCAGCTATCTCAAGGAACATGGCGTTTCGATATGGGACGAGTGGGCCGACGAAGACGGAGATCTTGGACCGGTTTATGGCCATCAGTGGCGATCGTGGCCGGCGCGGGACGGCTCGACCATTGATCAGATTGCCCAACTTGTTGATCGGATCCGCAACGCGCCGCATTCGCGTCGGCTGATTGTGACGGCCTGGAATCCGGCCGATGTCGATCGCATGGCTTTGCCGCCATGCCATTGCCTGTTCCAGTTCTATGTGGCCGACGGTAAGCTGTCCTGCCAGCTGTATCAGCGCTCGGCGGACATCTTTCTCGGCGTGCCGTTCAACATCGCGTCTTATGCCTTGCTTGTGCATATGATTGCGCATGTGTGTGGCTTGAAACCCGGCCACTTCGTGCACACGCTGGGGGATGCGCATCTCTATCTCAATCACCTGGAGCAGGCCGACGAACAGCTTGCGCGCGAGCCCCTGGGGCTGCCAAGGCTGGTGATCAAGAAGGAAGCAGGATGCCTCGAGCAGTTCGACTTTGACGACTTCGAGCTTGTGAACTATCAGGCGCATCCGCACATCTCCGCGCCGGTTGCCGTCTAGCGTATTTGATGCTTCGATGAGAAAGATACGCTCTAGGCAGATTTTGTGCCTGTGCCCATATCACTCACTGCTAAGCTTTGAATTACCCAAACTTGCAACTTGATGCCATAACAGTCGCCCGTTTAAGCTGGCTTTAGTGCATCACAAATAAGCTAAATGCGCGGCTATTGCGACTGGAACGTGGGGAACGAAGGCAGATGACGCGGCAAGAACAAGTCATTATGCCGTCAATTAGTTTTATCGTGGCGCGAAGCTATCCGGGGAATGTCATAGGTTGCGAGAATACCCTTCCTTGGAGACTTAAGACCGATTTACAGAATTTCAAAAAACTTACTACAGGGCATGTAGTGATAATGGGCCGTAAGACCTTGGACTCAATTGGTAAACCACTTCCCGAGCGAATGAATGTTGTACTTAGTAGAGACCTTTCACATAAGGATAAAGGAATATTTTGGGCAAGAGATTTAGATAATGCATTATTTATTGCAGATATTTTATCTATTTGTTATTATAAGGATGAATTTTTTGTAATTGGTGGAGAACAAATTTACAAAAATTTCTTGTTTAAAGACTTTGTTAACAAAATATATTTGACGGAAGTTTATTGTGAGGTGAATGGAGATGCCTATTTTGATTTCAATATTGATCAAGGAACCTGGAAAAAAATTCATGAACAGGATTTTGAGTGCAGTGATGTAGATGATTTTCCGTTTAGGTTTTCCATTTTGAAGAAGAAGAATTTAACTGTTCGGAGAAGATTAAAATCGGAGTTATTGACGGATTTTGTTGGATCTGAGGAGTTGAGACAGAAAATGCTTCAACGGTTGGAGAGCCTAGCTTCAAAATTGGAGAGAAACCTTTAGGGCGACACACTTCAACTAAGACTAGCAGTAGGTCACTAGTTGGCCGATTTAACGAGCAAGCGGTCACTGACTCCGAATTCAAGTGACTGGCTGGCATTCGTAAGGATATAGTCAGCTCTGCGGTGTTCGGCGGAGAGGCGGGTGCATTATGGCAGACATTAGAATTTGTCTTGTGGCAGTTGCTTCGCGGAACGGCGTTATCAATACGGATGGCAGACCACCTTGGTCGGTGCCTTCCGAGTTGCGGCGCTTCAAGGCATTAACTGAGGGTCATCCGATCATTTTGGGCCGTAATGCGTATTTGGCAATCGGCCGACCGCTTGCTGATCGCGACAATATTGTCGTGACGCGCGGCGAGATCGTGGACGATCCGCGCGTGCATACGGTCAATTCGGTCGAAGAGGCCATCGCTTTGGCAACACGGTTTGCAGTCAACCGCAAGGTCGACGAAATCATGGTGATTGGCGGCTGGCAAATCTACGAACAGACATTGCCGCTTGCCGATCGTGTCTATTTCACGCGGGTCGAAATGGATGTCGAGGGCGATACACTGTTTCCCAATCTGAACCCCGAACGCTGGCGGGAAGTTGACCGCCAGGAACACAAGGCCGGGCCAAAAGACAACGCCGACTTCACCACACTCATCTATGATCGAGCGGCTTGAGGCGGTGAGTTCCAGCAGGCGACACTGAAGTCGCTGCATTAAAGGTTGTCGGTTCGCCATCGGCATGGCACATCTCGTTCGGCTGAGTTGATGAGCGGAAACCACGTCATGGGTGAACCTGCGGCTGTCTTTCACAATGTGCTTGATGCGATCGGCAATACGCCGATGCATGAGGTGACCAACCTTGATACCGGCAAATGCCGGCTGTTCTTCAAGCTGGAGAACCAGAACCCTGGCGGGTCGATCAAGGACCGGATCGGCAAGTCGATGATCCTGGCGGCTGAAGCCGACGGCCTGATCAAACCGGGCGGCACGCTGATTGAAGCAACTGCCGGGAATACCGGTCTGGGCCTGGCGTTGGTGGCGGCTCAAAAGGGCTACAAACTAGTGATCGTTGTGCCCGACAAAATGGCCCAGGAGAAGATCTTTCATCTCAAAGCCATGGGCGCGGAAGTCCTGACGACGCGATCGGATGTCGGCAAGGGCCATCCGGAATACTATCAGGATATGGCCGAACGTCTGGCTGAGGCGAACGGCTGGTTCTATGTCAACCAGTTCGGCAATCCGGCTAATCCAATGGCGCATGAGACGACGACGGGGCCGGAAATTCTAGCACAGCTTGAGGCGGCCGGCACAAAGCTGGATGCCATGGTGTGCGGTGTCGGCTCGGGTGGCACGATCACCGGGTTGTCGCAATGTTTTGCCGCACATTCGCCGCATACGGAAATGGTGCTGGCCGACCCCGAGGGATCGATCCTGGCGCACTATGTCGATACAGGAGAGATTTCCGATGAGGTCGGATCGTGGATGGTGGAAGGGATCGGTGAGGACTTTTTGCCACCGATCTGCGATCTGTCGCGCACCAAGACGGCTTATACAATCTCCGACGAAGAAGCATTTTTTACAGCGCGTGAGGTGTTGAAGAAGGAAGGCATTCTAGCCGGGTCATCGTCGGGTACGCTGATAGCAGCGGCTCTCAAATGGGCGCGGGCGCAGACTGACGCAAAGACCGTGGCGACATTTGTTTGCGACAGCGGCAACAAGTATCTCTCAAAGATGTTCAATGATTTCTGGATGCTGGATAATGGTTTCATCAAGCCTTCCCAGCGCGGTGATTTGCGGGACCTGATCGTGCGCAAGCATGGTGAGCGGCAGACCGTGACGATCAAGCCGTCGACATCCCTGGAGCAGGCTTACCGGCAAATGAAACTGTATGATATCTCCCAGCTTCCGGTGCTCGATGACGAGCAGAACCTCGTCGGGATCCTGGATGAGGAGGACCTGTTGCTGCATGTCTATCAGTGCGGCCAGTTTGACGGCGCGGCCGGCGATATCATGGCCAAGGACCTGCGCACCGTAG
>JAEKFU010000298.1 GCA_016522385.1 Pseudomonadota bacterium | reverse complement strand
GATCGGGTCGGTGCAACCGCCAATGTCAGACTGGCTTGTCAACTCAGGCCGACTGCGGATCTCAGCATCGTACCCCTGCTACCGGAACATCGCACGGCAGCGGGTGATGTTCACATGCTCGACAAGTATTTTTGGGGGGTCGAGCAATCTGTCACATTGATGTTCACCGATATCCGCGGTTTCACCCAACTGACCGAGGCACATTTACCATACGACGTGGTGTTCCTGCTCAATCAATATCTCGGAAGAATGAGTGAGGCCATAGTCGACGCTGGTGGCTATGTGGACAAGTTCATGGGAGATGGCATCATGGCGATATTCGGCATGGACAAGCCTATTGAACGTGGCGCTGCGGAGGCACTCAACGCTGCACGGGCCATGGGCGGCGTGCTGGACGCCCTCAATCAGAGTCTTCGCAGCCATATCAGTGAACCGGTTCGTATAGGCATCGGTGTCCACACCGGCCACGCGATACTCGGCCGGATCGGTGTCTCTAGCGGATCAGGCGCCGGTGAGCGCATCACCGCCCTAGGAGACACCGTCAACACCGCAAGCCGTCTGGAGGCTGCCTGCAAGGATTTGGCCGTCCAGCTGGTGGTGTCGACGGAGACACTGGAAGTGGCCGGCTTTTCCGGTCCGCCTGAGCATACGCGTCAGATTTCGGTGCGCGGCAAGTCCGAACCGCTGAACGTAGCTGCACTGCCGACCGCGCTGCTTCTAAGAACGACCCGGCAGTCGACAAACTGATCCCGTTCTCAGTTTCCGAAATATCGATACAGATAGTATCGGTCTTCGCGCACACCATTTGGAAGAGGCAAGGCCTGGCAGCCTGGCATGTCCAACGGCAGATCGCTCAAGACAATTGCTCGAGGCGCCAGGGCGCCGGGCAGAGCTCGGCTGATCAACTCCGCCACCGCGCGATTGCTCACCCTGTCGAACGATCCGACATCGGAATGTCCCAAGACGACCCTGCCGGCAAATCTCTTTGCCGCCGCCGGCAGCGTCTCATCCAGTTCACCGAGTATCAAATATTCCTTTTCGGGCATGCAGTCGGGATAGGCATTGACAATGCGTTCGAAAGCATAAATCTCCCTGTCGGCAAGATGATGCCTCATGTGGTTGAATGTCCTGCCAAGCCCCAGGCCAATTTCAAAAACGACACCGTTCTGATCGGCGATTTGCTCAAATGCCCACTGCAGGCAGGCATGTTGCGCTTCGAGCCGATAAAGCGTTTTCTCCAATCGGGTCAGCATCTTCGTTTACTTTTTTGTGACAACAATTTTGAGAGACGGCTGTCGCTAGTTTGTAAAAGGCGAGCGGATTGCTATCACATGATGTTGCCAGAGCGAAGCACCAAACTTGCATGCGGCCGGATTGCGCGCTACCTGCGGTGGCGAGTAAGCTTTTTTGTGGCATGGCGCATTGATGGTGCCTGGCCTGATTTGGAGCGGCATTTATGGCCGGCAAACAGTTCTACGTTAAGTTTTGGGGCGTGCGCGGTAGTATCCCCGCTCCCGGACCGAAGACTGCGATCTATGGCGGCAACACGCCATGCGTGGAGATCGTTTGCGGCGACCAAAGATTGATTCTCGACGCCGGATCGGGAATCCGGCCTCTCGGCCTGGAACTTATGAAATTAGCTGACCCTCAGCATTTGCAATTGTTCTTCACCCATTGCCACTACGACCACATCGAGGGTCTGCCGTTCTTCGCACCGCTCCATGACAAACGCTACAGCCTCACCATGTGGTCCGGGCACATGCCCAAGCCGGATACCCGCAGAATGGTGTGCGACTACATGCAAAAACCATACTTTCCGATCGGGCCGGAATATTTCTGCGCAAAAATCGACTACCGGGAATTTGCGCCCGGAGACACGTTGAAAATCGGGCGAAGCATCATCATCCGCACGACAAGTCTAAACCACCCTGACGGTGCCGTTGGCTATCGTATTGAGTTTGACGGCCGCGCAATCTGCTATGTCACGGACACTGAACATGTGCCGGGCAAGCCGGATGAAAATGTGCTGACGTTCATCAAGGACGCCGAAATCGTCATTTACGATGCGGCCTACGACGATGCGAATTTTCAGCAATTTGTGGGATTTGGCCACTCGACATGGCAGGAAGGGTATCGATTGTGTGACAGCAGCAATGTCGGCCTGTATGTCGTTTTCCATCATCGCCCGAGTGCCGATGATGAGCACTTGATGACTGTGGAAGGCAAGTTGAAATCCGCCCGGCCGGCCAGCTTGTTGGCCCGCGAAGGGCTTATATTGAAAGCCTGATGAAAAATCCAAGGTTACGCGCATGAAACAAGCGCTGGCATTGCCGGACGTTCTAAAAGAAGTACTGGCCCGCGACGACACTCGGTTACCGGCACGGGTTCTAGAGACAATTGCCCGACAGGAGGATTCCAGCGAGGTTCTTGTCAAACTCATTCAGCTGACCGTCGTTACGATCTGGGGAATTCTTTATCTAATATCTCCCAAGACGGACCTTGGAACATCGTTCTCTCCGGTTCCCTACGCACTGGCCGGATATCTCGTCCTTAACCTGATTGGTCTTTATTGGGCGATGCGGCGGCCCCTGCCTAACTGGGCGATCTATTTCTCAATCTTTATCGATATTGCCATGTTGATGGTGCTGATCTGGAGTTTCCATATTCAGTATCGCCAGCCGGCCTCGTTCTATCTGAAAGCACCGACTCTGCTTTACATCTTTATATTCATCGCGTTGCGAGCATTGCGTTTTCAGGCACGGTTCGTTGTGGCGTCCGGCCTATCGGCAGCGGTTGGTTGGATGCTGCTGACCCTCTACGTCGTCTTGTCCAATCCGGACGACAATATGGTCACCCGCGACTATGTCGACTACCTGACCAGCAACTCCGTTCTCGTCGGCGCGGAGGTCGACAAGATAATTTCCATCCTCCTGGTCACCATAATCATAGCATTGGCGCTGAAGCGCGCTAACAGTCTGCTCGTTCAGTCTGTTACCGGACAGACCGCTGCGCGGGACCTTTCACGGTTCTTCGATGAGTCCGTTGCCGAGCAAATTCGCACAGCCGACCGCGAGGTGATGTCAGGCGAGGGCGTCCGCCGTCAGGCTGCTGTCCTGTTTGTTGACATACGTGGGTTCACCCCCCTGGCTGCTCGGCTGGATGCATCGGAAGTATTGGCAATCCTGTCGGCATACGAGAAGCGCATTGTGCCGATCATCCAGCGAAAGGGCGGTACCATCGACAAGTTCCTTGGCGACGGCATCATGGCAACGTTCGGCGCGGTGACCGAAAGCAGCACCTATGCGGCAAATGCGATCCGCGCCATTGACGAAATAATGGAGGACGTCGAAAACTGGCACGAGGAGCCAGAATTGCGCCGCATCAAGGCCCGTGACGTCAATGCATCGGTCGCGGCTGGTCCGATTGTGTTCGGGGCATTGGGCGGCGAGAACCGGCTCGAATATACGGCAATCGGCGCCGCCGTCAATTTGGCGGCCAAACTGGAAAAGCACAACAAGAGTGTCGGCTCGCGCGCGCTAACAGACCTCGCGACCTGGGAAATAGCGCTTCAACAGGGCTATGTGCCCGTCGGTGCGACCGACACGGTCACCATGCCCGTCACGTCGGTCGGTGAGACCCTGCAGCTAAGGCGCCTCTATCGCCTGTGATATTTTGCGAATCCCCTGTTCAATCAGGTCGTCGGCAACACACCATCGCGCAGCCGCATGCCGGGATGTGACATCAAAGAGATGCTCGATAAAATGCCAGGCCAGATCGTCATGGACGAGATGATGTGCCAGGATACCAATTGGTGCATCATCGTCGTTTCGCGCTCGCTCCAGCAATCTCACAAGTTCGCCGACCAGCCATCTTGGGTCGCGCCCGCCACGTGATCCTTTCCAATCGATAATGTCGAGATCGGTGTTCAGCTGGTGCAAACCTTGAACGCCTTCGGCTTCCCGGGCCGTCCCGAACGTTGATAGTCCGGCAAACCCAAGCCTCGGCATATGGTTTACGACCGCCGGGGCAATCCTGTTCCAGGGTGGCACCAGGATACTGCTGAGCTGCGGACCGTAAAGCCGTTCAAGCTTGGCACGCGCTGAACTGATCTCATCGCAGACGATCTCGGCCGGTCGATGTTGACCCAGTTCCTGGGCTTTCTCACCGATCGGTGCATGATTGCGATGGCTAAACCCGTGAACCGATACTTTGACATGACTTTGTCCGGCGAGCCAAACACTCAAACACTGGTCGGTGCTCTCAGGAACGACACATAACAACAGTGGAACACCGTGAGACGCAGTCATCCGAACCAGTTTTTTGAGGGCCGGGGTTAGCTCTGTGGCATCG
>JAEKFU010000201.1 GCA_016522385.1 Pseudomonadota bacterium | reverse complement strand
GGCTGAAACGTCTCAAGTTGAACCCAATCAGACCATCAGCAGAAACAAAAAAGCGATCCCAAAGGATCGCTAGTAGCGTCACTCTTGTTGAGCCCTGCTGATGCGGCTTTTCGCCGTCTTACTAGTTCCAAGCTGAGTGAGACATTTTCAGCCCAATTACAGAGTGGTCAATCGTCGAATGCAGGTCAATCACGCAATTCGATCTCCCGGAAGTTTTGCATTGGCTGTTGCAATTTTGCATATCCTTTTCAGTGTAACCGCAAGCGCCTGACAGAATTGCGCCACTGTGCCAGACCCGAAGATGCGCATGCGCCAAGGCGTCTTGCGGGTCTCCAGGAAACCCTGGTCAGGCTTTGCAGCTGCGAGGGGCCAATGGTGGTGTCCAGAAAAGCTCAGAGCAAACTTGATTATGACCCTACCCTATCACGCCAAGATGGCCCAAAGCAGACGTATCGTGATACAACTTACCATCCGGAGCCAGTTCGAGCACCCTGCTGTGCCGCTCAAAGCTAGCCAGAAACAAAACGGGTCGCGCCAGCACTATAAATTGAATCTCAACAGCCCCCTTCCCAGCACAGGAAATCACATGGCGAACTCATCTAGACGTAAACGCAACTTGATTGAGAGCCGTGCGGCCTTGATCGTTATCGACATTCAGGCTGGAACTTTCTTTGACGAAAGCGAGGTAAGAGCAATTGATCACATGCCGGGCTACAAAGAGCGAATGGCCATGGCACGTATCGCGATTGATAAAGCGCGTGATATGGGCATCCCGGTAATCTTCATTCAGGAAGTGCACCGCCCGGATCTGGTTGATTTCGGCCGTGAGCTAGATGGCGACGAGGATGTTCACTGTCTTGAGGACAACCCCAACACCGAGATCGCTGTTGAGGAGATGGGCTTTCTACCAAGTGATTATCTCATCAAGAAGAGGCGCTATTCCGCATTCTTCGGAACGGATTTCGAGATACTGCTACGCGGATTGAAAGTGGACACGTTACTGCTTTGCGGCGGCCTGACGGATGTGTGCGTTCACTACACCTTCGTCGACGGTCATCAGTCGGATTACTTTTGCCGGGTAATCGAGGACTGTGTCGCCGGCTCCAGCGAAGATGCCCATGAAGCTGCATTGCGGGCCATGGAATATCTGCAGCGAGGAGCGCGCAGGTCCTTGAGTGAAGTTCTTAAGGCAATGGAGGAATGTGACAGTTCACCCACTGTCGCAGCATAGCCGCTCACGGCGGCTGCTGCTAAGATCTTCATTGGTCCTCTAGGGTATGGCGCTCCGATAGGCGAATTGCTTTGCTTCGTGGTGTCAAACGGATCGGGTGATCCCGCCATCGACGCGGATATTCTGACCGGTGATGTAACCGCCACCTTCAGAGGCCAGAAAACCGACGAGCGAAGCGATCTCCTTCATCGATTTGCCGTAGCGACCCATGGGGATGCGCTGGCGGCGTTCTTCGGTTTCAGGCAGGCTGTCGATAAAGCCCGGTAGAACGTTGTTCATCCGGATGTTTTCCGCCGCATACTTGTCAGCGAAAAGCTTGGTAAAGGCGGCAAGCCCGGCGCGAAAGACACCCGAGGTCGGAAAGACCGGATCTGGCTCGAACGCTGCAAATGTTGAGATGTTGATAATGGCACCGGATTTCTGTTTCTGCATGATGGGTGTGACAAGCCGCGTTGGGCGCACGACATTCAAGAAATAGACGTCCATACCGGTGTGCCAGTCTTCGTCGGTCAGTTCGAGAACCGGTGCTCGAGGCCCGTGCCCTGCACTATTGACCAGAACATCCACGCGGTTCCATTTGTCCGACGTCTGATCGATCAGGCGCTTCAGGTCGTCGTTCGATTGGTTGGAACCAGTCACACCGATGCCCCCAAGTTCGTTCGCCAGTGCCTCACCCTTGCCGGATGATGAAAGAATAGCGACCTTGAAGCCGTCCTGCGCCAATTGACGTGCTGCATCCGCGCCCATTCCACTTCCGCCTGCGGTGATGATTGCTACTTTCTGGTCTGACATGGCTGTCTCCATTGGTTCACTCTTCGGGACCGAAAATCGCGCACTTGTCGACATTTGACTAATCAGAATTCGTGACTTAATGCTGTAGAAATTCTACAGGATAGGAGCCGCCCTTTTGAACCGGTTGCCGCCGCTCAACGCACTCAAGGCCTTTGAGGCCTCGGGACGCCATCTGAATTTCCGCCTTGCCGCAGAAGAGATCGGCGTAACACACGGCGCAGTCGCACAGCATGTTCGCGCTCTCGAGGCCAGGATGGGTGTCAAGTTGTTCGAGCGGTTGCCAAGAGGCCTTGCCCTTACCGATGAGGGGCGAAAGTACCTGACACCAGTAAGGCGGGCCTTTCAGATGCTAGCGGATGCAACCGAAGAATTGCGGCCGCAGCAGGCAGTGTTGAACATCAGTGTAACGCCGACTTTCGCAACGAGATGGCTTGTTCCGCGTCTTGGTCGATTCACGGAGCTGCACCCGGACATCGATGTGAGGGTCGATGCCTCGCAAGGCCTGGCGAACTTTCAAAGCGACGGGATGGACATCGCCGTTTGCCAAGGAACACCCCCTTTCGGACCCGGCTTAATCGCAGACCCGTTATTCGCCGAGGAGTTCTTTGCCGTTTGCAGCCCAAGCCTGTTGGAAGGGGAGCATGCACTGCGCACGCCGGATGATCTGGTTGATCATGTGCTGTTGCATGATTCTCATGGCCTGTGGACACTGTTCCTGGACAAAGTGTTTGCTGGTAGGTCGAAGCCAAAGACACGCAGCATGAACTTCAGCCAGACATCGCTTGCCGTCGACGCCGCCGTGGCTGGGCATGGCGTTGCGCTGGTCAGCGACCTGTTTGTGGCCGACGAACTTGCCGATGGACGCCTGTGCCGTCCCTTTGTTCATTCAATCGCCGCACAGCACAGCTTCTTCGTCGTTGCACCAAGGAATCCCCGAAAGCCCGAAATTGTTCAGCGCATGCGGGACTGGCTCGCTTCACAGAGCAGAATGCAGCACTCCCGCAATTAAGTATGCTTATGCAATTGCATGCCGGCTCAATTTGAGGTCGCCTACAGTGAATATCGGTGGCAATCCAGATTGACTAATCCGCTGGACCTTCTGGTCAGTTTGCTGACGATTCGCGTAACCACCTGCTGCATATTTGCGCTTATGGACGCAGCTTACGCTTAATGCATAGTGTGGGACCTGCCGGGAGATTGACCGTGAGGGGAGATCGTGACGGTAGTGGTGGATTCCTCGGCCTTCGACCGGAGCCTCAAGACACGTTCCTGCCCGGTCGTAGCAAACCACCGGCTGATGGCGCGAAATACCGCAGGCAATGCGCCACCAGCTCGGTGGGGGAACCCCTGGACGGGACCTCCTCGCCAAGACATTGAGTGAACTGCGCGAAACCGTTGATCGTTGCGATGCGCTGATGCGAGCCGTATCGCTGCTAGTAACCGTGAGAATAGGTGCGGAGATAAACAACTTATCCCATTAAGCTGAGAAGTCAAATAGTTCACTATACGTCCGCTGATCCTCTGCATATTTGCGCTCATGGACACAATTGATGATCGGTCATAGTTATTGACCTAAAGGGAGACGAATCAACAACGGATGTCTTAACAGTGGTGGAATTCCTTGCAGGCATGCTGGTGGCAGTGATCCTGTTCTGCGCCGCCGCGATTTTGCACCAACGCCGAGAGATCAAACGCTCGCTGTTGCGGCGGCTCGTGCGCGGCCCAGGAAAATCATGATGCCTGTCGAGACCGATGTGATTGTACAAGTCACGTCTGCCCATCGCCACCCGAGTGGCTAACCCGCGCCGCCGCTGCAGTAGCGTTACTTGGGCAATCTACGAATGCGGTCGCGGGCATAGCTGAGGCTTAGGTTCAACTTATGGGCCTTCTTGTAGTCTCGCAGGGCCAGCTTCTTATGGCCAAGTTTTTCATAGGCCCGGGCGCGATTGTTGTGGGAAACGGCATCACGGGATGCCAGCCTTGTTGCCATGTCGAAATCCTTGTTGCGGTAGCATGCATGGCCCCGATTGAGATGCGCGCCGGATAGTGTTCGTTTGTTTGACGTTCCGCTTTCGATCAGCGCAGTGCACCCGAAATCCGCTTTGCCAGATGACGGCCGGTACGGTCAGATTCTGCGTCGGCGAGCGCCATCTGTATTCCTGCCGGCATGGTCGCTACCGTCACGCAGACAGCGTGAATTATTGTGCGAATGATCGAACCGTCGATCATGGCACTTCTCCTTGCTCATCCATTTGCTGGTTGCCTGAAGGGCCCGATCCATCTTCCATGTTGTCGGGAGAATAACGGCGAGTAAGTAATTCCTTACCCCAAGGAGAGGGTCAAGAGTAGAACTGATCAGTCACATGGATGATTACAACCTTTTAATGAACTCGAAAGAGTTGGCCGTCGTGAACTGCCTAAAACTGCAAGCTTCTAAATTGACGTGCTTGACAGACGTATTGGAGAGATGCGGGGATACCGCTAGGCTAATGTAATGCCGACATAAAGTTGAGCGATAATGGCGGCGAAACTCGTGACTGCAAATGACCTACACCCGCAAACCCAAGGAGCTGTCAGGCGCAATCGCTAAGATCGATCGCACCGCGTGGCGCCGTGGCAAAGCCACCACCCTCGCCTATCTGGATGACCAACGGGGATCATTGAGCAAGCGGGGCTGGTTCGAGCTGACCGCTGATCCTGGACCATGTCAGATTTTGCCTGTTGAACCGAACGCTCTACAAATGCCCGGTCAATGTTGATGACCACAGTCGAGTGGATTGGCATATTTGCGACAGCAGCTGTAGCAGGTGCCGCAGCGGCATTCGGCTTGATCCGTTTGTTTGGTCAAAAGTGGTTGCGAGCGCAATTTGACGAGCGGTTGGAAGGCATCAGGTCTGAGCTCAACAAACAGATGGACCAAACGGTCAAATTGCATCAGCGTGAATTTGAAGTCTTACCCCGGTCATGGCACCTCCTTGTGGATGCTTACGCTGCAACAACTCACTCAGTGTCGCCAGTTCAGAGCTATGCTGATCTCAACAGAATGAATTCAAACCAGCTGACCGCGTTTTTGGAAAACAGTTCGCTCCTGGATTGGCAAAGAGCGGAAATCGAACGGGCAGCCGACAAGACAGATTGCTTTGTTAGGTTTGCCAACAATCAACGGCTCCGTGAAGCACAAA
>JAEKFU010000142.1 GCA_016522385.1 Pseudomonadota bacterium | reverse complement strand
TCTGGTTGACCACAAGCGGAGCATAACGACGTCCAGCGGGCGCACAAACACGGCCTTCGGTGGCCCAAATCCGGCCATCGGACGTCGTTACCGAACTTGCCCGATGACCCACATCGCGCTGCGTTCCTTAACTAGCCGAGTGACCGGATTTGGACCATCAATTGGTTCCATATGAGAAAGACACGCTCTAGAACACCTGTGACAGGGCGATAACAACAAGCGCCGCCGCGCCGAGCCACAGGGCAATGCGCCCACTGCCGCCGCGCCGCGATTGTGCTTCGGCCAGCGCCTCCGTCGTTTCCCTATCAAGCCGGATGCCGCCGCTGTCAGCCATGTTCGACAACATATGCGCCGTGCGCTGGGCTTCTGCCATGACTTCGGGGATGGCGCTGACCAGCTTGCCCAATGTCGCAGCTCCTTCTGCTGCATCCTCAATACGTCCTTGTGGTCCGTATTTTTGTTCGATCCATTGCCGCACCACAGGCTCCGCCGTAGTCCACATATTGAGTGTCGGGTTGAGCATGCGCGCCACACCTTCGACTACGACCATGGTTTTTTGCAACAACAGCAGTTGCGGCTGGGTACGCATGTCGAACTGCTCGGTCACCTGGAACAGCTGTGCTAGCAACCGGGCCATGGAAATTTCATCGGCCGACTTGTCCATCAGCGGCTCACCGATCGCCCGCAGCGCCTGGGCAAATACTTCCGGCTTGTGATTGCTCGGCACATACCCGGCATCAAAATGCACATCGGACACCCGTGCATAATCCCGAGTGATGAAGCCATGCAGGATCTCGGCCAGGAACAAGCGCTCTTTCATCCCGAGACGCCCCATGATGCCGAAGTCGACCGCCACAAGATCGCCCACATCATTGACGAACAGATTGCCCGGGTGCATGTCGGCATGGAAAAACCCGTCGCGAATCGCATGGCGCAGGAACGATTGAATAACGTTGTCGCCAAGAGCCGGCAGGTCGAATCCCTCCGCCTTCAACCGGTCAAGATCGGACAACGGGATACCGTCGACCCATTGTGATGTTAGCACCCGCCGTGACGTGCGCGACCAGTCAACCTCAGGTACATGAAATCCGGGATCATCCCTGGTATTGACCGCCATCTCCGACATGGCTGAGGCTTCCATGCGCAAGTCCATCTCCAGCTTGACCGAATTGGCGAGCGTCTGCACCGCATCGACCGGGCGCAGCCGGCGGATGGGCGCATGCCAGCGTTCTGCCTGTCTGGCAGCAAAGAAGAAAGTCTCTAGGTCGGTCGCAAACTTCTTTTCGATGGCGGGCCTTAGCACCTTCACTGCGACATCGCGCGAGGGCTCATCGCCGGCGCGGGTTCGCGCGCGGTGCACCTGGGCGATGGAAGCCGCCGCGACCGAAGGCCCGAATTCATCGAAAACATCATCAATCTTTGCACCCAGGCCGGCCTCAATCTCCGAGCGTGCTTCATCTTGCGCAAAGGACGGCATACGATCCTGCAGATCCGATAGCTGCCGAGCCCGGTCGGCGCCGACAAGATCCGGTCGCGTTGCCAGAAACTGGCCGAGCTTGATATAGGTCGGTCCGAGTTCCGTCAGCGCTGCCGCCAAAGGGTTTTCTATATCTGTCTGCGGCGTTCGCGTGCCGATCTTGGCCAGCCGTAACATCAGGCGCGCTATAGCCGGCGCCTCTGCCAGTTGCTCAGGCGCGACCAGGCCATCATAGCGGGCCATGACCCGCCCAGCACGCGCCAGCCGGATCAGATGTGCGATTTGTGTGAACACAGGAGCGGCGCTTTCTCAGGCATTATTCGTCCGGCTTTAGTTTAACGGCATAGAGCTCCAGCCTGTGGTCGACCAAACGGTAGCCAAGTTCGCGCGCCACAATTTCCTGCAATTGTTCAATCTTTTCGTTGTGAAACTCGATCACCTCGCCGGACTGCAGGTCAATCAGATGATCGTGATGGTCATCGCTTGCTTCTTCATAGCGTGCCCGGCCGTCCCGAAAGTCAACCCGCTCCAGGATCCCCGAATCTTCGAACAAACGAACTGTGCGGTATACCGTTGCAATCGAAATCCGTTCATCAACGATGACCGCCCGCCGATGCAGTTCTTCCACGTCCGGATGATCATGCGACTCGGCAATAACCTGCGCAATGATCCGGCGCTGCTCGGTCATCCGCATGCCCTTGTCCTGACAAGCCTTTTCAATCCGGTTCATTGAGCCGCCACTTCCTCTCCACACCAATTGATATAGAAACTTGCGCTGCCAAGCGCAATCATCGTGCCACAATCCGATCTCGTACAGGCACCATGGTTCGATGTTATATGACTAGTGCTGTAGATTCGTGAGTCGTGCTTGTTGGCGAAGCTGAGGGCAAGAACTTGAAAGCATTTACACGCAGAGCACTTCTGGTTGGCACTGGAGCCGTGCTGGGTGTCGCGGGCTCACGGTATCTGGACAATGAACCCATGTTACGGGGCCTGCCGTTCCCGCCAAAGGTAAATGCTGCAGGCGCGAAGGTGCTCAACGATGCCAGCCTGCTCAACCCGACCCGCGTTGCCAAACATCTGGTGATGCAGCACGACCCGAAAGACGAACTGATTGCCGACTTGCGAGTCGAACTCGCTGAGGCCAAGGACGCCGGACGGCCATTCGTGGTCAGTGCCGCGCGCCATTCGATGGGCGCGCAAAGCCTTGCCGAAAACGGCACCGCTGTCACCCTTGACCAAAACTGGCTTGAGCCGGACACCTCGGCCGGTACCTACCGAGTTGCCGCCGGAATGCGGTGGAGTCAAGTCATCGCCCTGTTGGATCAAATCGGTTTTTCACCTAAAGTCATGCAGTCCAACAACGATTTCGGCGTTGCCAGCACATTCGCGGTCAATGCCCACGGCTGGCCGGTACCCTGGAGCGCCTTCGGCAGCACCGTGCGGTCACTGCGCCTCATGCGGCACGACGGCGAGGTGATCACCTGTTCGCGCCGCGAAAATGCAGATCAGTTCAGCATGGCGATGGGCGGTTATGGCCTCACCGGCGCAATCACCGAACTGGAAGTCGAAATGGTGCCGAACGCAAGATTGATACCAAAGTTCGAAATCATTCCAGCAAGAGAGTTTGGCAGCAGATTTATCGCCGCTTTGGCGAAAGATCCGAAAATCCAGATGGCTTACGGTCGTCTCGACGTGACCATCGCAAATTTTTTCGATGAAGCGTTAATGATTACCTATACGCCTGCCGCCGATCAGGACAACTTGCCGCCGGTCGAAGGCTCCGGTTTCTTGAGCCGAGCATCGCGGGATGTTTTCCGCGGCCAGTTGAAATCCGACTGGGTGAAAAACCTGCGCTGGATCATGGAGACCCGCATTGGACCATGGCTTGGCGGTGGCGAAGTGACACGCAACAGCCTGATGAACGAGCCGGTCGTGACGCTCGATGATCGCGATCCGACCCGTACGGATATCCTGCACGAGTATTTTGTATCGCCGAGCCGCTTCGCGGATTTTGTCCAGGCGTGTCAGGATGTCATTCCCGCATCCTACCAGGACTTGTTGAATATCACTTTGCGATATGTCGATACCGATCAGGACAGTGTATTGGCCTATGCCACTGAGCCGCGCATTGCCGCGGTAATGTTATTCTCACAAGAAATGTCCGCCCGCGGTGAAGCTGATATGGCACGTATGACAACTGAGTTAATTGCTCGGACACTGGACATCGGCGGAACATATTATCTGCCCTACCGATTGCATGCCACTGACGCTCAGTTCCAGCGCGGTTACGCCAGAGCGCCTGAATTCGTCTCCCGCAAGCGGGCGCTTGACCCAGCCCTGGTGTTCACAAATTCCATGTGGGACCGCTATATGGCCAAGTTGTAGAGCGGGATGAGCAAAGTGTGTTCGATTTTGCGCCCCCATAACGGTCGAACGAATTGAAGACGATCAGGTTCATGAACTTTGACTGAACCAATCAGAATTCACCCTAGGACAGGGACTGTCTCATGACCAAACTGCGCTGGATCGCCATTGGCTACATGATCGCACTGCTGATCGCAGCAAGCCTGAACTACATTCCCGGCCTGACAGACAGCGAGGGACGAGCCTTCGGCATTTTCGCCCTCGATATCTTTGACGATTTGCTGCATGTCGCCTCAGCAGCATGGGCGGGAATTGCTGCCTACCTGTCACACCGTGCTTCAAAGGCGTTCTTGTTTTACTTCGGCATTCTCTATCTCGCGGACGGTGCGCTCGGCCTGGCGACCGGTTCGGGCTATCTCGACATGGGAATCATCAACTATGGAGTCCAGGACCTGCCCTTCACGTTCAAGATTCTTGCCAACCTGCCGCATATCGGCCTTGGCGGCATCGCACTGATATCCAGTCACATGTTCGACAAGGAAGTCTGATGCTCAATCGTGCCTGGCGACTGATCAAATGGATCACGTTGGCCACAGCGCTTCTCGTGGTCCTGTTGTTACTGCCGGTGGGCTATATTGAACTGTTTTGCCGACACGACCCGGATCAAACGGCCTACACACCGATCATCACCGAAAAGGAGTTTCAACGTGCCGAGGCGAACAGCTACCTGACCTATCCTGAGTGGCACATTGTCTATGCCTATGAAGGTTTGGCAAAAGTGTTGGAGACCGGCGATGAGCATGAGTTTGACTATTTGTCCAGCGTGCGCGGATTCTGGAGTTCTTATTGTGCTTTGAATCGCCGGGCCAGCAGGCACGGCGGCGGCGACTTCGAAACCCGCAGTACGATCCACACGATTGGTGTCAGCTTTACCTTGGAGATGGCCATGAAGGCCATCTACGAGGAAAGCTTAGGACGTTTGTTTGCTGAGTTGCGAGGAGCTCAAAAGTCTCCGCAAGACATCTATTCGGCCACAATGGCCGCGGACTATGCCCAGTTCTTGCAGCAAGTTCCCTGGTACCAATATGATTTTGATAGCGCCGTCAATGCGCTATGGCAGCAGCCTTTATCGTCACTCGTTCGCGGCTGGGAGAGGCGCCTGGCACTTGGCGGTGAATGGAAGGCAAAGGCCGCCTATGCTAGGGTAATCGCGAGCGCAGTAGCCGCAACCGGACAGGCGCAACTGCGCATTCGATCAGTTGTCAAAGGCCTGCCGAGCTACCAGTTGACGGCGCTCGCCGACATAGACATCGTTAGGGACGAATCTGGGCTTGTCGTCATAGAAACGCCGCGCTATCGCAAGTTCACTCGCATCGTGCAGAAAGTCTCTGACGCTGGTGGTCAAATTGTCGAAATTGCCGGAAATGACGACATCATGGTCTCGATCATCGAACCTTTTGGCCTGGTGAGCGAAACACTTTATACGGGAGAACTGATCTCCCGAATTACCCGCGATGGCTATCAAAGCAATCGCCTTCTCGTCGGGTTGAAAGTGTCGCAACTTCCGGACCTTCTGGCAGATCTCGATTCAAGCACACGGACCCTCGAACACATATATGACTACTGAGCGACAATCGCACGGGGGCCTCAACTTCCGCAAAATATCCCAGATCATGGCGGTGCTGGTCAGTATTGTTTTCGGCTGGTTTGGCACGATGGCGGCATTGATGCTTGTGACCGAGGCGGCCCCCGCCGCACTTGTCATCGCGCCTGATATGAAAATCCTGCGTGCCGCTTCCGACGATGTTAAACTCATGCGCGCAGGCCGCCACATCCTGATCCTGGCGAGCGAAGAACCGGGATATGTGAAACGACTCTATCGAGCCGGTGCCTGGCTCGTGCTTCCAGCATTGCGGAACGGATGTCTGGACTTACAAGCCGTTTCAAACGCATTGCGCCAACCGTTGCCCTGACGCGCACGCCGAGGCCGATTCTGCTTCGGTAAAAGTTATCCGGAATTTTGGTTTGCATCGCCAAGCCGGGCGGGAAATCAAAACCTGGGAAGAGACAATTCTCGCGAATCGCCTATTCGCGACGCTTCTGGCCACTCTTCTGATTTGCCTACCAATACTCCCATCTCATGCACAAAGTCGGGTTGCGCGGTGCAAAGGCAGTACATTCGGACATAGCCTGCTGCAGGCCCATGACCTGTGCGGACAACAACCTATCAAACGCGCCGGCAGGTCACCCGACCGGAAAAATTCACAGTGTAGCGGCCATGGTGACTGCATCGGCCTGGCTACCGTCTTCGAGGGCATAGTAGTTCGCCCGCCGACCGGTTTCGCTGAAGCCTGCCGCTCGGTAAAGCGCCCGTGCCGCCGCATTGTCTTCGCGAACCTCAAGGAAAAGCCTGACGACACCGGCTGCCTTTACAAGTTGCATTGCCTGTTCCATCAGACCTGTAGCAACGCCTCGGCGGCGCATTCGCGGTCTGACGCACGTGGTGATAATCTCCGCTTCTTTGGCCGCCTGGCGCAAGAGAACAAAGCCTACCGGCTCTTCATCTGCGGCCTGGATCGCCATCAGTGCCGACATGCCTGGCGCCGCCATCATCTTGGCAAAGTCCTTCGCGCTCCAGGCCTTGGCAAAGCACTCGCGGTGCATTTCGGCCAGGACAGCTGCATGACGCGGCTCTACCGACGAAATGACGATCGACAGTCGGGCCAGCTTGATCTGGGGTATTTGCGGTTTGGCGTCGGCGGGCCGCAGATAAAGCGGTGATGGCGGCTGGTCACTGGGCACCATGTTGCAGGCGATCTGCGCAACAGAACACGCATCGGGCAAATCGCAAGCGCCTGAGGCTCGCCATTTCTGCTGCTCGCCGATAATAAGGCCGGTGCCGCTGCCGACGATCACGATGTCCTCGACAGGCAGCACTTGGCGAACTTCATCTAGCTTGACACATTGGGGCGCCGACAGCGGTTCTAGTTTGCACGAGAAGATCTGCACGTAGACCGCATCGCGGCGCGCATCCACGATCACCGCAATCGGCAGTCGATCCGGATTGTCATCAACATTGGCCGCTAAAGCCTGCATGGTGCCAACGCCAATAACCGGGATGCTGAGCGCCACGCTTAGGCCGCGTGCCATGGCCAGGCCGATTCGTACGCCTGTAAACGTGCCAGGCCCAATGGTCACCGCGATGCGGTCCAGTCGATCAAAACCGACGCCGGCATCATCTGCGACCTCTTCGGTCATGCCGGCAAGGCGCTCGGCATGTCCCTGCCGCATTCGCTCATGTTGATGGCTCAACACCTGGTTCGCACCGCAGTCATAGATCGCAGCGGAACAAGCAGCAAGGGTTGTATCAAGGGCTAAGAGAAGCATTTAAACCAAAGCCTGCCATAATTTCAGGCTCGGCAGTTATCGTCGGCTCCGTGAAAAACGTCAGATCGGGCGGACTTCTGACACTTCAGGAATGAAGTGCCGCAGCAAATTCTCAATACCATGCTTCAGGGTCGCGGTAGACGACGGGCAACCGGCGCAGGCGCCTTTCATATGCAGGAAAACGATGCCTTCTTTGAAACCGTGAAAAGTGATGTCGCCGCCGTCCTGGGCGACAGCCGGCCGCACACGGGTGTCGAGCAATTCCTTGATCGTCGAGACGATTTCCGCATCATCTTCGTCAAAGAACTCCTCCGAAACCGTTTCACCGCCGGCTTCATCATTGAGTACCGGCGAACCGGACAGATAGTGCTCCATGATGACGCCAAGGATGGCCGGCTTGAGGTGCTGCCACTCGCCATCTTCCTTGGTGACGGTGATGAAATCCGCGCCCAGGAACACACCGCTGACGCCGTTGACTGTAAACAACCGCTGCGCCAGGGGTGAAGCCTCGGCGTCGTCGAACGAGCGAAAATCGCGCGGTGCGCCTGACACCACTGGCTCGCCGGGAATGAATTTCAGGGTAGCCGGGTTTGGCGTTGCTTCCGTCTGGATGAACATAGTTGCTGTACTCCCGCCGCACATTCTGTGCGGGTGTGCTGGCCATTCGCCACCAAATGTTAGAATAGTTCCAAACTGGACGAATGTCCATGTTTGGCTGCTGCTGAAATTGGCATGCACACGAAAAGTTTCAAGCAACACCGGGCGGCTCAAACATTCTTAGCGAATGAAACCAACAATCTTTTTGACCTCTTCATAAATTGGTCCGGCGATCGCCCGCGCTCTCTGGGCACCCGTCTGCAGCACAGCATCGATATAGGCCGTGTCGGCCATCATTCGGTTCATCTCGGCGCCAATGGGACCGAGCCTTTCGACCGCCAGATCGGCCAGCACCGGTTTGAAGGTTGAGAATTGCGCCCCACCATAGGTCTTGAGTGTGTCTGCAACTGATTCTCCCTGAAGCGCAGCAAAGATACCGACCAGGTTTGCCGCCTCCGGCCGCTCCTTGAGACCATCCGGCTCCGACGGCAGGGCATCGGGATCAGTCCTGGCCTTGCGTATCTTGCGTGCTATCGCTTCAGCGTCATCCGTGAGATTAATCCGTGATAGGTCGGAGGGATCGGATTTCGACATTTTCTTCGTTCCGTCTTTGAACGACATCACTCGCGTTGCCGGGCCGGCTATCAGCGGTTCGGGCAGCGGAAAGAAGCCATCCTTATAGCCCGCCTCGCGGATCGTTTGAGCAAAGTCGTTATTGAACTTTTGCGCAATGTCTCGTGACAACTCGAGATGCTGCTTCTGGTCGTCACCGACTGGCACATGGGTCGCGCGATAGACAAGGATATCGGCAGCCATCAGGTTGGGATAGGCATACAGGCCAACGGACACATTTTCACTGTCCTTGCCGGCCTTTTCCTTGAACTGGGTCATCCGGTTTAGCCAACCCAGGCGGGCAACGCAATTGAAGATCCAGGCCAGTTGAGCATGCTCCGCCACTTGGCTCTGGTTAAAGACGATATGCTTTTCCGCATCAATGCCAGCGGCAAGGAAAGCTGCTGTCACTTCGCGCGTATTGTGCGCAAGTTCCCTGGGATCCTGCCACTGGGTAATGGCGTGCAGGTCAACCACGCAATAAATGCAGTCGTGGCTTTCCTGCATGTCGACAAAGCGGGTTATGGCACCAAGGTAGTTGCCGAGATGTAGGTTGCCGGTCGGCTGCACGCCGGAGAATACGCGCGGGGCTGGCATGGTCATTGGTGGCTCCATCTGGACTGGGCTCTGCTGAGATTGAGGTAATGGCGCTGGTTTGAAAGGACGTGGCCCAATTTGCCTTTGGACGTCACTTTGAGCGGCTTGAAGGGGATCGCCTTGCTGCGCAACTCAAAGCTAGCCAGAAGCAAATTGGACCACGCCAGCACCGCAACCTGAATCTCTACAGACCCTTGACCGGCTATATGCCCGCAAACGCGCGCCAAGCCAAGTCCCTAGCAGGGCATCATTTGCCGCTGAGTGCCCGCTTCATCTCGGCCGGTCGAAAGATCCCTACAGCATAGGCGATGCCAAAGAACACGGATGCACCTATGCTGACCAGAGCTGCCAGCACCAGCCCGCGCATCACAAGCGGCTGGCCGGACGCAAAAACACCTCTGGTCAAGTGATCGGCGCCGATCAGCACAAGCCCCATCACAAGGCTGGCGGCAATCACCAACATCAGGCTTCGCCGCAGGCGTGTGTCGCTTTTGAAATGTCCACGGCTTGTCAGCGTGAATCCAAGCAGGCCGGCATTAAGCCAGCCGGCAGCCGTCGTTGCGGCGGCGATTCCGACATGGCCGAAAAACGGAAACAGTGCGAGCGCCGCGATGATATTGACCGCAACGCCGGCGCCGGCGAAGTACATCGGTGTGCGGGTATCCTCACGGGCAAAAAACCCCGGCGAGAATACCTTGATCAGCACAAATGACGGAAGTCCCGCGGCAAAGGCGGCCAACGCCGCTGCGCTTGCCAGAGTGTCGGTGTTGGTGAACGCGCCGCGCTCGAATAGCACTTGGATCACCGGATATGGAATGGCCATAAGCGCCACCGCGGCCGGGATGGTCAAAAACATCGACAGCTCCACCGATCGATTCTGGATAGTCTGCACGCCATCGGCGTCACCGGCTCTCAGACTGCGCGAAAGGTTCGGCAGCAGCACTACGCCGATTGCTACGCCGACAACGCCAAGTGGCAATTGGTAGATCCGGTCGGCATAGTAGAGCCAAGCCGGCGCACTGGCCTGCCAAGAGGCAATGATCGTCGAGATGACCAGATTTAGTTGCGTGATACCGCCGGCAATGACACCCGGAATGCCCAGCGCGATAAGGCGCCTGAGACCGGCGGTCATGCGCGGACGCCGCAGTGTGAGCGGCATGCCAGCCCGTTGACAGGCAATCCACAACATGGCCAGCTGAATGAAACCGGCAAAACTGACGCCCCAGACCAGCGCTTGTCCGGTGTACGCCGTGTTGCCCCAGCCCGCCAGACTGACAAACGTCAGCACGGCGATCAGCACGATGTTGAGCAGAATGGGCGCCGCTGCCGCGGCCGTGAACCGGTGCAGGCTGTTCAGGATGCCGGCGAGCAGCGCCACCAGCGACATGAACAAGAGATAGGGAAATGCGATCCGCGTCAGAAGAACCGCGAGATCGAACTTGTCCGGCTCACGGGCAAAACCGGGTGCGAACGCATACATCAATACCGGCATGGTGATTTCGGCGATCGCCAGCACGATCAACAGCACAAACAACAGACCAGCGAGCACTTCTTCCCCGAAACCGCGCGCGGCCTGCGGCCCGTCACCTTCAAGTCGCTTTGCGAACAACGGCACGAAGGCCGAGTTGAAAGCGCCTTCGCCGAACAGCCGCCGGAACAGATTGGGAAAGCGAAACGCCACTACAAAAGCATCGGCCACCGGCCCGGTGCCGATGACCGCTGCCATTAGGACATCGCGCACAAATCCAAGCAGCCGGCTGATCATCGTCAACCCGCCAACGGTCGCCGCCGACTTGAATAGCTGCATGGACGATTCCCGAAAAGTTCCCGACGGTTTTATGTGCGAATCACGTCAGCTCGCAAGTTTTTCACCGCGCACTGCGCTTTCGGGAGCCAACGTGGCAACCAGTTGCTTTTGAATTGCCGCGCGGCGATTTGCGTTGGTGATCTTGGCGCCAGTCAGGTCTGTTACATAGAACACATCGACCGCGCGCTCACCGAACGTGGTGATATGCGCCGAACCGATGTTGAGATTGAGGCGGAACAGACTTTCGGTCAATTCAAACAGCAGACCGATTCTGTCTAGTCCCGCAACCTCGATTACCGTGAACCGATTGGAAGAGTCGTTGTCGATAACAACCTGAGGGGCGACCTTGAAAGCACTGATCCGGTAGTTCGACTTTGCCGCCTTGGCTACCGCATCGCGGATGCGCAACTGACCCCGTATCGCCAGGCCAATGGACTTTGTAATGCGCAGCGCCCGCCGCTGCTCATCACTCTCGTCCTGGAATTCACGCTGGATCAACAACGTGTCCAGCGCCAGCCCATCGGTGGTAGTGAAGATCTGCGCACTGGCAATATTGGCACTGGCCGCAGCGCAGGCCCCCGTTAATTGAGCCAGCAGCCGCGGATGATCAGGCGCCACCACGGCAATCTCGGTTATCGCGGTAAATGTATCCGTCTTGAACTCTGTTGCCATTTTGTCTTCAGATGATTCTGCCTTATGCAGCAGGTCGGCATGCACCAACTGGTGATCGAGATCGACATTGAGCCAATATGGATCATAGTGGCGCGCGACATAGGCCTTCGCCTGTCTGGCGCTCCAGTCCGGCCGGTTCTCTATAAACCGCGCCTGAGACTCTTCGATTCGCTCCTTGCGCGATAGGCTGCTATGGCCACCCGACAGGACCGGTTCGGCTTCGAAATACAGCGTGCGTAACAATTGCCCCTTCCAGCCGTTCCACACGCCTGGCCCAACTGCCCGGATGTCGGCGACAGTCAGGATAAGCAGTAGTTTCAGCCTCTCGGGGCTTTGCACGATGGCAACAAAATCGAGAATGGTCTTGTAGTCATTGAGATCGCGCATCTGCGCGGTTTCGCTCATGAGCAAGTGATGGCGCACCAGCCAGGCCACAGTTTCGGTTTCCGATGGTGTCAGGCCAAGTCGCGGACACAGTGACTTTGCCACCCGTTCGCCGGCAATCGAATGGCTTTCCTTACGGCCCTTGGCAATGTCGTGCAGGAACAGCGCCACATATAGCACCCGCCGGCTCCTTAGCTTGTGCACAATATCGGTCGAGAGCGGAAGCTCGTCCTGAAACGTGCCATGTTCGATCTTTGCCAGCTCGCCAAGCGATCTGAGCAGATGCTCGTCCACCGTGTAATGATGATACATGTTGAACTGCATCATCGCGACGATCCTGCCGAAGTCGGGCACGAACTTGCCGAGCACGCCCGCTTCGTTCATGCGCCGTAGGATGGTTTCCGGATCACGGTCGGCGGTCAGAATTTCGAGAAACAGGCGGTTGGCCTCGGGGTCTTTGCGAACCTCTTTGCTGATCAACGAAAGTGAGCGGCGGACCAGTTTCAATGCGTCGGGATGAATGCCGACATTGTATTTATCGGCCAGCGCAAACAGCCGGATCAGGTTTACAGGGTCTTTTTTGAATCTATCGTCCGATGCGACATTCAACCGGCCGGTGTCGAGGTGGAAATCGGCACTCTCCTTGATCCGTTTGTCAGACCGCCTTCGCAGCCGAGAAAAAAACCGGCTCATGCGCGGTGCCTGCTTTATTTGCTGGGCTTCGAGGACCGCGCAGAAGATTCGCGTCAGATCGCCGACGTCCTTGGCGATCAAGAAATAGTGCCGCATGAAGCGTTCGACATGGTTGAGCCCGGCATGAGCGGTATAGCCGAGCCGGTCGGCAAGCTCCGACTGACGGTCGAAACTCAACCGATCATCGCCGCGCCCCGTCATGAAATGCAGATGGCATCTTATCGCCCATTGGAAATCCTCGCATTTCATGAACCGGTTCAATTCGCCACGGGTAAAGATGCCGGCATTCTGCAGCGCCTTCGGATCTTTCGCGCCGTGCAGGAATTTCGCAATCCAGAACAGCGTGTGCAGGTCGCGCATTCCACCCTTGCCGTCCTTGACATCGGGTTCCACCAGATATCGGGACTGTCCGGCCCGGATGTGACGCTGATCGCGCTCGGCAAGTTTGTCGGCGATAAAAGCCTTCGCCTCACCAGCGATCACTTCGCTACGGAACCGCTCGTCGAGTTCTTGCGATAGCGCTTCATCACCGCAAACATACCTCGCTTCGAGGACTGCCGTCAGAATGGTTCCATCGGCTTTGGCAAGCCGGATGCATTCATCGATGCTGCGAGTCGAGTGGCCAACTTTCAGGCCAATATCCCACAGCATGTACAGTATGTATTCGATAACGCTCTCGCTCCAGCCGGTGCGCTTATAGGGGAGCACGAACAACAGATCGATGTCCGAACCTGGCGCCATCGTGCCGCGGCCATACCCGCCAACCGCGATGACCGACACCCGCTCACTGGTCGATGGATTGAGCGCCGGATAGGCTCTTGTCGATGCAAATCGATAAAGCGCACAAATCAGCTCGTCATGAATGTCCGACAACAGCTTGGCGCAGGCCGTCCCCTTACCATCGGCCTTCAATTGCTGCTCGGCCAGATTGCGGGCCGACTTTAGCTGTTCTTTCAGGTAGTCAAGCGCGGCATGTCGGAACGCGGCGCTCGAAATATCGTGCCGGTCAGCCAATTCCTCTAGCCGGTCAACGACGGCATTTACGGTCAACGGCAAGCCTGCTTGTGCGTTCATACGGCTAAACTGCAACCCGCGCGGTCAACTTGCAAGCCGCAACCAGCGGTAAGGTCAATCCAGCACACTATCGGCAAGCTTTGCTTTGAGTGCATATAGCAGATTAAGCGCCTCGCGCGGCGTCATCTCGTCGGGAAGCACCTCGCGTAAGATCTGTTCAATCTCACTTGCGCGTTTGGGCATTGCGCCCGAGCGCGGGCGGCATGCGCTGAACAGCGGCAGATCGTCGATCAACTCAGCCTTGCCGGTGTTTTGTTCAGCCTTCTCTAGGATTTCCAAGACCTCGCCGGCACGATCAACGACAACCCGCGGCAAGCCAGCAAGTTTGGCGACCTGAATACCATAGGACCGGTCCGCAGCACCCGGCATCACCTCATGCAGGAAGATGACATCGCCATCCCATTCGCGCACTTTTATGGTCACATTGGCCAGCCGGTCAAGCCGCGACGAAAGTGCCGTCAACTCATGAAAGTGGGTGGCGAAAAGTGCCCGACAGCGATTTACTTCATGCAAGTGTTCGACAGACGCCCAGGCAATCGACAAGCCGTCAAATGTCGCGGTACCGCGACCGATCTCGTCAAGGATCACCAGTGAGCGCTCTGTTGCCTGGTTGAGGATTGTCGCCGTTTCGACCATTTCGACCATGAAAGTCGAGCGTCCGCGCGCCAGATCGTCTGCCGCGCCGACCCGGCTGAACAAGCGGTCGATGACGCCGATATGCGCTGCTGTAGCCGGCACGAATGAACCCATTTGGGCCAGCAGAGCGATTAGCGCATTCTGGCGCAGATAGGTCGACTTTCCCGCCATGTTCGGACCGGTCACCAACCAGATATGTTGACCGTCCTGATCATCAGCACTGAGATCACAGTCATTCGGTATAAAGCGGCTGGCATCATTGCCAGCCAGCGCGGCCTCGACCACTGGATGGCGCCCCTCCTCGATGCGAAATGCCCGCGTGTCATCGATTACCGGCCGGGTCAGTCTCCAGCGCCTGGCCAATGCCGCCAGCGCGGTGGCAACATCAAGTGAGGCGATTGCTCCGGCCACGCGCGAAATGAGCGCTGCACGAATCTTTACTTGTTGCACTAGTTCTTCAAATATCTCTAACTCGATGGCTACTGCCCGCTCGGCCGCCATCGAGATGCGTGACTCAAGCTCCGCCAGCTCGGTGGTCGTGAACCGCATGGCGTTGGCCATAGTCTGGCGGTGAATGAATGTCGCCGACAGGGGGTCGCGCACCAGCGCGTCGGCATTCTGCTGAGTCACTTCGACGAAATAGCCGAGGATATTGTTGTGGCGGACCTTCAGCGACTTGATGCCGGTCAACTCGGCATATTGCCGTTGCAGGTCTGCAATCACCTGCCGGCTCTCATCGCGCAATTGCCGGTGGTCATCGAGCGGACGACGATAGCCCTTTCGAACGAATCCGCCATCGCGAGCGAGCGGCGGCAACTCTTGCGCCAGGACATCCGCGATCATGACGGCGATTCCGCCATCATCCTCACTGAGCGCGTTCTTGAGCTGTTCGATTTCCGCCGACAGTGTGGTCAGCCCCGCCCGACCATCAAGCGCCTTTGCCAGGTTGTTGCCAGCCAGCAAGCCATCGCGGACAGCCGCCAGATCACGTGGACCGCCCCGACCGAGTGTTAACCGCGCCAGCGATCGGCTGATATCCGGCGCCGCTTTGAGAGCTGAGCGCAACACCTCGCACAAGTCTGTTTCGCCGACCAGCAGAGCAACGCTGTCAAGGCGTTTGTTGATGGCTTCGACGTCGGTGAGCGGCATCGACAGCCGTTCGGCCAAAAGACGACCGCCGGCACCCGTCACCGTCATGTCGACCGTGTCCAGCAAGCTGCCGCGGCGCTGGCCCGCCAGTGTACGGGTCAATTCCAGGTTTGACCGGGTTGCCGCATCGATCAGCACGGCCGCATCGCATGCCATTTGGCGTGGCGGGTGCACCACCGGCAACTTTCCCACCTGGGTTAGCGATACATAGTCGAGCAAAGCGCCACATGCCGCGATCTCGACCTTTCCGAAGGCACCAAATGCCTCGAGCGCCGCAATGTTGAAATGCTCCTTAAGCCGTCGTTCCCCGCTGGCACTGTCGAACCGCGATCCCGGTAACGGACAAACCGGATAGCCGGCCTGCCTGAGGATTTCACCCAGTTCTGGATCACTGTTGACGCCATCGGGGGCAATAATCTCGCCGGGCTCGAGCCGCGCCAGGTCAGCGGCCAGCCGGTCGGCGGCACTTGGCGAAACGGCAAATTCGCCCGTCGAGATATCCAACCAGGCAATCGCCAATGACTCTTCGCTGCGGATCCGTGCCAGCGCCACAAGATAATTGTGTTGATTTGCTTGAAGCAGATTGTCTTCAGTCAAAGTCCCGGGCGTGATCAACCGCACAACCTCACGGCGCACCACCGACTTCGAACCGCGCCTTTTTGCCTCTGCCGGGTTCTCGGTCTGCTCACACACCGCCACGCGATGACCAAGCTTGATCAATTTGTCAAGATAGTCACCCGCCGAGTGCACCGGCACGCCACACATAGGGATATCGTCACCCAGATGCTTGCCGCGCTTTGTCAGTGCGATGCCAAGTGCATCGGATGCCGTTTCAGCGTCATCGAAAAACAGCTCATAGAAATCACCCATCCGGTAGAACAAGAGATAGTCCGGATTGGCTGCCTTGATCTCCAGATACTGCGCTATCATCGGCGTCGCGCCGGCTTTCGCAGCTGCCAGCTTCGCCGGCGTGCGAATGCGATCGGATTGTGCCGGCGTTAAGTTTGCTGCCCGCTGGTTCATAACCGAGAATTCTAGCAGATCGTTGAATGCGATGTCTCAGCCGGAGCCGCTTCGTCCACATCGAATCCTGTCTTGAATGCCTTGTATAGGCAAAACCCGAGGTGGCGCGTCGTATCCTGCCATCGCACGCATTGCCATCGCGATGTACCGCCCTGTAGAGTGTCAAATCTGGCCTCACCGCAGCCACCAAACTGTCTGGAAGAGTAGAGT
>JAEKFU010000118.1 GCA_016522385.1 Pseudomonadota bacterium | reverse complement strand
GGCATAGACCAGGTACCCAATTCAATCTGGACTTCTCTTCTTGGCACATCCCGGACCGATGGCATGCTGATCGGTTAGGTCCGTTGTTCACCCAATAACCGACATTCGAAATTCGATGCCCGTATTTGCAGCGAATTCGTCTACTTAGAAGCCGATAACGGACTTTTCAGTGCGTAGGCTGAAACGTCTCAAGTTGACCCATAAGGGTCATTGCGCACAGTCGCCCAGTCACACACCGTCTAACATTGCCAGTCCGTCAGTTTCGAATGCAACCGGGGTCAACTATGCAGCCCTTCGTTGTTGGTTCCTTGTTCTTCGAATTCGGCGAGGTTTCGCACCTGCATTGCGGTGACCGCGCTCTTTGGTGTTTGAATTCATGCCCAACAAGCCGTTGGGCACTTCGCCAATCACCGTCAGCGGTCGCTTGATCAATCGTTCAATCGAACGCAGCTGTGACCATTCACCTGCATCGCACAGTGTGATCGCAATGCCGCGGGCGCCGGCCCGCGCCGTGCGGCCGATCCGGTGCACATATGCCTCGGCCTCGTTCGGCAGCTCGTAGTTGATAACGTGCGTCACCTGATCGATGTCGATGCCGCGCGAGGCGATGTCTGTCGCCACCAGCACGCGGGCGCGGCTGTTTTGAAAGTTCTTCAATGCCCGCTGTCGGTTGTTCTGCGATTTGTTGCCGTGGATCGCCTCGGCCTTGATACCCGCCTTGCCCAGCCGCTTGACCACCTGGTCGGCGCCGCGTTTCGTTCGTGTAAACACGATCACCTTAGAAAGGTCTTCATCCTCGAAAAGCTTGATAAGGAAATCCTTCTTGGTCGGCTTGGCGACATGATGCACCCGCTGGTCGATCTTTTCCACCGCCACCGACTTGGCCGCAATTTCGACCCGCGCTGGCTCGTAAAGAATCTCGGCAGCCAGCTTGGCGACCTCGTCCGGCATGGTCGCCGAGAACAGCATGGTCTGCCGGTCCTCGGGCAGCATCTCCACAATCTTGCGGACATCGCGGATGAAGCCCATATCGAGCATCCGGTCGGCCTCATCGATCACCAGATACTCGCACTCATCAAGCCTCAGCCGCCGCTGGCTGACAAGGTCAAGTAGCCGGCCGGGCGTGGCGATGAGGATATCGACGCCGCGCCTGAGCGTAGCGACCTGGGCACGTTGCGACACTCCGCCCATCACCACTGTATGACGGAGCTTCATATGATAGCCGTAAGTGCGGATGCTGCCGGCGATCTGCAGCGCCAGTTCACGCGTCGGCGCTAGGATCAGCGCTCGCGTCGATGCCGGCGATGGTCTGATACCGTCTTCGCTGAGGTTTTGCAGGAGCGGCAGGGTGAACGCCGCCGTCTTGCCGGTTCCGGTCTGGGCGATGCCGAGTAGATCAGCGCCGTCCAACAGTATTGGAATTGAACTCTGCTGAATGGGTGTTGGGACCGTATAGCGCGCAGCCCTGAGCGCGGGCTGCAGGCGCCCGGTCAGTCCGAGTTCTGCAAATGTTGGTTTTGTCAATCTTTTGAATCCTTGAGATCACTTGGCGCCAAACGCGTCGGCAGCCAGGTATGTGATGAGTTATCGTGCCCGTCCAGAACTATCCGGATCAGGCTTTAGTGTGCGTTTGTATGATCTCGCGACCCACATTCGCGCAAATTGTTGCGGACGACTTGCGTAATCGAGAGATCGTTGTCGTTTGGGGGGCCAAAATCGCCGGCAATTGTTATTCGGGTTCAATATGCCAGGCGCATGGTCGACCGGTAGTTCACGATGCGAATGGATCGCAGGGAACCTGTATTGCTGTTGGCCGGGAAGCCGGACCAACAGTCGTCAGCTTATTCGGCTTCGATCGTGTGCACCGCGAGTTTGCCGCTGCGTGCATCGGTCTGCGTGTCGAACTTGACCTTTTGACCTTCCGACAGACTGTGCATACCGGCCTTCTGAAGTGCCGTGGCGTGCACGAAGACATCATTGCCGCCGTTTTCAGGCTGGATGAAGCCGTAGCCGCGTTGGTCGTTGTAGAATTTGACTGTGCCCGTTTCCATCGGACTATCCTTTCATTAACGGTTCATACGAGGGGTAGCGGCGTGCAAAAACATGCCGTTATTGCCCGATCATTGATCTTGGTAAGATGGTCTGAAACGTATGCGCCCACTAATGAGAGGCGAAGCGGCCCAGGCGTCTGGCCAATATCGATGGGTGTTACGTATGCTTTTAGCCGGAGCAATGCAAGGACAGTTTGATTTATAGTTGGGCTCCGCAACGCATTGCGGGAGGTGATCGACGATCATTCAAAGCGATCCTGACACTCGATCTGACAATGTGGCACCATAGATACGGTCGAGCGGCTTGCTCAACAGCCTGTTCTCCATAAAAGACCTGCCGCGATTGAATTGTTCGAAGAAAGAGCGAGTGACTCCGACCATTTGAAGCATGAGATTTGATATGAACCCGATCAGATTGCACACAGAATAGACATTTGATTAATCGCGGTGCAAGCTGCCAGTTATCGGCCCACGAAGGTCCGGTAATGGGAGTGGCTGTGTGAAAACGCAAATCAGTTTAGAATCCTGACAGTTGCTTTGGAGGTCAGGATGAACCGATTTGTTCAGGGAGAGGATCGCGCGCAGCAGACATTG
>JAEKFU010000111.1 GCA_016522385.1 Pseudomonadota bacterium | reverse complement strand
TTACGTATGTCAGCAAACGAAACGGCGTGTCCAATTTTAGGCGAAGTTAAGCCGAGAGGCGCCCATTTCGGAAGGGAGATGACCGCTATGCGCTATAAGCGGAAGTGGTTGAGCTGAGGTCAATACGTCCGCTTCGGGATGAACTCCAGACCCTCCATTCAGCGGTCCTAAAGCTCTGCAGTTATTTCCAAACACGGTTGGCGACACGTCTGAAGTTGCCACCCAAAATGCCTATAAGCTCTGTTTCGTTGAAACCGACTGCCACCAGTTCCTGAGCTACCTGTGGCAAATGGCGAACATCGAGGGAATGGACCCTGCCATCATATCCTGCAGTCTCCGGCCAACGTTTTGAATCTTCAGAGAGCAAGTCCGTGAGTGTTTGGCTTTCTGCTGCGCCTTCTTGCGCAACCAGATTAGGTGAGAAGTCCATACTCAGACCGACGTGTTCGGGGCCGGTTAGCTCGGCAACGTAAGCCGCATGTCGGGCGACACCTGAGGGACCGGCAACGTCTTCGTCCAAGAAGAGGTTGACGCCTGTGATTCCCACCACACCACCGGTTTCAGCGCAGGCTTTGATTTGTGTGTCGGTAATGTTCCTTTCGTGATCGACGAGTGCCTTTGCATTGGAGTGGGAAAACACCACTGGATCGGTTGAACGCTCCATTGCGGACATCGTCGTCTTGTAGCTGCTATGAGAGCAATCCACGACCATGCCAACCCTATTCATCTCGTAGATGACTTGTGCGCCAAACTCCGTCAGGCCCATATCCTCGTCGTGGCAGCCGGAGCCTGCCAATTTGTTGAGGTTGTAGGCAATGGCCATTTGGCGCACGCCCAGGTCATAGTACAGCTTCACCAACTCAACCCGGCCATTGAGGGCGTTCATGCCTTCAATGTCGAACGTGGCGGCTATCTTGCCTTCTGCCTGCGCTTGATCGATTTCATCGACGGAAGACACAAGCCGGCAGTACGGCACCTCAAGTGGAATTTGCCGGCGCAGTGCCGCAATTCTCTCTATTGTCTGCGTCCAGCTCAGCAGATCGAATGACGCATTGATCGAGATGTAGTCAAACTTTGCCTGGCGCCATGGTGCAAACAGTGGTTCGAGCGCTTCATTGGGTATCAACTCGAGATCGCAGTGGGCATCCCATACAAGGCTGTCTCGATAGATTGCAGATAGGTCCATGAGTTCGCTCCGCCGTCGTAATTCTGGGCAAGCTGTAGAAAGAGCCGGCAATGAAAAACAGTTCCCCGAGGTCTCCCTTTGACACTTTCCGGACAACCCTGATACTCAACAGACCCTAGCTGCCGCAATGCAATCTATCCCAATGCCAGTTGGGCAGATCGAAATCAATCCGGCAATTTCATCGTGTTTACAAATGATGCCAGAAGCAAATGCTGCACATAGTTAAGCGCAAGTCACGACATTTTGTACGAATTGAATTCAACTGTCTGGGTGCACTGCCGCCCTGTTAATGCAGGGTAAAGTGGTTAAGCACGATTTAATCGTGAAATTACCAGCAGTTAACACTGTTCGACGTGTCAGCGCCTACAATGGCCACAGGTTCTTAACGGCAGATGATTGGACCGTATCAGTTTGGCAAATTGCCATAAATTTGAATGAAGTCCTGAACAATTCGTTTATTCGTGAATATTAAGTTACTCCCTGCACGTCGACAGGAGGACTATTGCCATGCAATTGAGAAAGATCCGTAGAATTCTGACTCAAAGTACTTCACTGCTGCAACAATTCGCTAACGACAAGCGAGGCAATGTAGCGGTCATATTCGGGATTACCTCGATCCCGCTGGCAATGATAGCGTCCATGTCCGTCGATTTCGGCAACAGTGTACGCATCCAGAATGAGCTCCAGGCTGCGGTGGATGCGGGTGTTCTGGCCGCTGCAACGGCAATGGCATCAGGTGAAGATGACACATCCAAGACGCAGATTGCCGAGGATACCTTCTTTGCCAACCTGTCGGACAATTCGCTGAGCGGGTTTTCTGCAAGCCCGGTAACGAATGTCGATTTTCCCGGCAAGCAGGTCACCATGACCGTCAGTGTGACAAACTCTCGGATGCTGACAACGCTGCTGAGCGATCACATCGACATCAATGTAGAGGCTACGGCGGTTGTCGATCCCGGCAATCCGATCTGCATGATGTCGCTCAATCCGACCGCAAAGGAAGCACTCTATCTCAATGGCACCGCGGACATTGTCGCCGATGGTTGTTCCATCCACGTGAACTCGGGTCATGACGAAGCGCTGCGCCAGGTCGGCAGTGGCACGGCTTTGGCAGAAAGCTTCTGTGTGCACGGAGAGTATTCGGGATCTAATTATACACCGACGCCGGAAAAAGATTGCCGCGTAGAACAAGACCCTCTCAAGGAATATTTCAATGATGACTGGTCAACAGTCGACTACTCCGTGTGCGATTTTCAATCCAGCGACATTTTTGGCCAAGGAAACGGTGCACCTGATGTCGTTTTGCTTGAACCCGGTGTCTATTGCGGCGACCTCAACATCACGGCCGGCAAGACCGCGATCCTGCAAAGTGACGGCGGTGATAACAGTGTGTACGTCTTCGTCGATGGCTCCATCGATATCCGCGGGGGTGGCACGTTGCGCAATACGATCGAGGCCGGAGACGGCGTGACGGGCGCCCCCGGCATGACTTTTCCTGCGGAGACCGCCATCATCCTGACCGGCGCGAACCCCGGCCGGCTTGAGGTCAACGGCGGTGCCGACATGGTCATCAAAGCCAAGTCGAGCGGGACATTTGCCGGCATTGCCGTTGCGCAGGACCCGAATTCGATACCCAGCCAGCCGCATCAAATCGCTGGCGGCGGCAATGTCAATATTGACGGGATTGTCTATTTGCCGACGCAGCCGCTGGACGTCACCGGCAACGGCGTAATCGGCAATGAAGCCGACCAGTTCGCAATCATCGCCGATGTGGTCGAGGTGGACGGTACCGGGCAGCTGGAAATCCGCATTGGGGCGGACTATCAGGCCGCCGGTCTGCCGGAATTGCCGCAATCGCATGAGCGGGTGAGACTGGCCAACTAGAGAGTGATGGGGTGTGAGCTTTCAATAGGTTGTTCATTCGGACCAGACCGAGGAGACTGGAGTTACCAAGCTTCAATCTTCAAGGAGAGGCCCGAATGAACATCCACAAGAATGCACGTCTTACGCCGAGAGGTCGAGAGCGACTTGTTCAGATGATGTTGAGCGGA
>JAEKFU010000098.1 GCA_016522385.1 Pseudomonadota bacterium | reverse complement strand
TTCTCGCGCAGTTCGGCGTGCTGCAGCATTGTGAAGAGCACCATCACCGGGCCGCCGACAAGGCGTGGAATGACGAAGAAGACCAATGGCCAGGCGTACCCGGCAAGAATCGATGCCGCAATGCCGGCATAAACCAGCAGGCAGGCACGCGCGCCCCATTTCAGCTTGGGCAATTCGCCCTCGGGTGTGTATTGCCGAATCATGGGAGTGAAGCGGCCCAGGGCATTCATCACCAGTAGCTTGGCGTAGTACCAGTAGTAGGTGACGTTGGACAGTTCCAGTAGCCAATCCCAAAAATTCATCGGCAGATCGAACGGCATCTGGCCATCCTTGCCGACATGCAGCGTATGGGTGTGATGACTGGTGTGGGCATAGCGCCGGTGATTGGGCTCTTCGAGATAGATCAAAGAACTGAGGTACAACACCAGTTCGTTAATCCAGCGCGTGCGGAAGGCAGTGCCATGCGCGGTCTCGTGGCTAAGCGAGTAGGACGGCACCGTCAGTACGATGCCATAGATTATCGTAGTCGGTACCACCCACCAGGTGTCCAACGACAGGTGCAAGAGGGTGCCTGTGGCGCTCAGCATCACAAACCATTGCGCCAGCCAGATGAGGCCGGGAGCGTCAGAGCGTTTGCCTAGCAGCTTGACGACTTTGCGGTCGAGACTGACACCGGACGATGCGGCGTTTGTGGCGACAATTCTCATCTAAACGTCTCCGATATGCGCCGCATTGGGCCTATTCGCGGTAGGAAGGGTCGGTGCGGTCGAGCAGCGACTTGAGCTGCTCGAAATGGGCCGATGCCATGCTTGGGTAGTCTTCCCAGCCGCGGGCCACGCCCTCAGCCATCTCGTCACTCATGACGTTGAGCGGTTCGCCGGTTGAATAGGCGAGCACCATGGTCTTGGCTGCGCGCTCCAGGTAGTACAGTGTGTCAAAGGCTTGCGCCACAGTGTCGCCGGTGACCGACACGCCGTGATTACCCATCATCATGATTGAGTGGTTGCCGAAGGCGCGGGCCAGCCGGTCGCCTTCTGCCCTGTCGTCGGCAAGGCCGCCGAAGTTCAAATCGATGGCCATGCGGTTGTGGAACCGGGCGGTGTTCTGATCGATCGGCTTCATGGACGGGTCCTTGAGGCCGCACAGTGTCGTGGCATAGGGCGGATGACAATGCAGCAATACCCGGGCGTGCGGCACTGCTGCGTGGATCGCGCCATGAATGCACCAGGCTGACGGGTCCGGCGCGTCTTCGCGCTTCATGACGTCGGGGTCGTCGACGTTGAGCAACAACAAGCCACTGGCCCTGACGGTGGAGAAATGCTGCCACCTCGGGTTCAGCAGGAACGTCTTGCCATCTTCAGAGACGACAGCACTGAAGTGATTTGCCACCGACTCGTGCCAGTGATGCTCAACGGCCAGGCGCAGGGCGGCGGCAAGATCAACCCGCAAGGCCCATTCGTCCACAGCGTAGTCCTTGCCGCTAGTGCGGTTGGCAACACTCGGCATGGCAGTTCCTCCGGACATCGCAAGCATCTAGACTTGAGGGAAGGTGACCCCATTCGGTGCAATGTACAAACGAGAAATTCGCCTAACTGACATAAGTTAGACTTATGAATTGCTTTTGAATGACGCGAACGCCCGGCTAACCGAGCCGATCGGCGGTGGCCAAAATGCGATGCCATCTTCCAGTTCGATGCAGACGATGTCAGCGCCCGAGGCGAGCGCCTTGGCCGTACAATTCGTTCGCCAGTCGGTACCGTCACTCAGATCCAAAATTTGTCCCGCACCCTTACGGAGCGGGATTTGTCCGGAGCATCTACCGTTAGCTCGGTGCCCGGCGCCCAGTGCGCCTTGTGTACCATGGCGATGGCCACATTTGTCTGGAAATCGGGCGACCATATTGCAGAGGAAACGTGGCCGGCCGGGTCGCCGGAATTGTCCTTCAGCGGCCAAAGTGTGTTGAGGCTTGGCACCTTGCCGCCGTCAATCTCGATGGGGCGGATCTGTCTGACCGGGTCCTGCCTCTTGCGCAAAGCCGCGTTGCCCAGGCACCCAGTGGCGGTTTCAAGATGGCAGAACTTGCCGAGGCCAGCTTCGAAGGGCGTGTGGTCCATGGTCATGTCGTTGCCATAGGACAACAACCCGCCTTCAATGCGCTCAATGCTATTCGGACAGCCGGCGCGGACATCGAGATCGGCGCCGGCCTCGAAAAGGACGTCCCAGATTGCTTCACCGTGTTCGCTGCCATTGACATAGAGCTCGAAACCACCCTGCAGCGACCAGCCGGAGCGGGCAATGATCATTTCCTCGCCCTCAACAGTGACCGTCTTGTGGCGGAAGAACCGGGTATCGACGACATCCGAGCCGAAGACGCGGCGCACCAGCTCATCGGCCTTGGGGCCCTGGATGGCAAGGGGTGAGACGTCGGGCTCAAACACCTCGACATTGAGACCAAAACCGTTGCTAAGCCCCATGTAGTAGTAGAGCATGTCGGAATCGGACAACGACACCCAAAAGCGGTCATCAGCCAGCTTGTTGAGCACGGGGTCGTTCAACATGCCGCCGCGGTGATCGACAATCGGTATATAGAAGCACTGATCGTCGGCCATCCTGCGCAGATCACGCGGGGTGGTCATCTGGACCAGTTTCAGAGCATCCGGTCCGGTGATCTCGACCTGCCGCTCAACCGAAACATCCCAGACCTGAACGGCTGATTTCAAATGCGCGTAATCCTCTTCCACAGATCGAAAAATGGTCGGCAAATGCATGTGGTTATAACAAGTATAGCCCTTGACGCCGGCCGCCTCGACCCGCCTGGAAAACGGCGTGCGGCGGATGCGGCTTGAGGCGGTCAGGAAGGGCAGGGACATGGCGCGGGGCTCCGTTTTGAATTGCCAAGCGGCTTATGCTCAATTGTGAGGCAGAGCGCAAGCGGTGGTCAAAGGATGTATGCGCAGCATGCGACTTGGACTAATCTCAACAGACCCTAATGAGTGAATTCTGGATGGGTATGATGGCCGGCGATCCGCTTCCGCCCCTGAACTGGCTGAGGGCCTTCGAGGCTTCGGCGCGCAATCTGTCGTTCACAGGCGCGGCGCGTGATCTCAACATGACCCAATCGGCGGTCTCACAGCAGATCAAGGCTCTGGAAAATCATCTCGGCCGGGCGCTGTTCGTGCGCCGCACCCGTGCGTTGCAGCTAACCGAAGCGGGACTCAACTATTTGCCGACGGTGCAGGACGCGTTTGCGACCCTGACGGCGGGGACGCGAGCACTGATTGGCGGTGATCGGGGGCGCTCCCTGGTCGTGCAGAGCAATCTCGCCTTTTCGGCCTTCTGGCTGGCACCGCGGCTTGGCAGCCTGCTGACACGACACCCGTGGCTGAGCCTCAACATCATTACAACCGTCTGGGACATGGGTGAAGGTGTGACGACACCGGACATCGAGATCCGCTTCGGTCGCCGCCTTGACGGTGAGCGCGTGCACCGTCTGTCGCACGACACTTGCTTCCCCGTCTGCACGCCGGAGCTGGCGGCGCGCGGTGCTGATTGGCAAAGCGTGCCACTTTTCGATTGCAGCGGCATCTTGGCCAACTGGGAGACCTGGCTTGCTGATCAGGGTCAACGGCTGCCGGATGGCAAGGTGATCAATTTTGCAACCACCTATGTGGTCTCCCTAGGTGCGGCGCTGAGCGGTGCCGGTATGGCAATGGGTCATGAAACAGTTGCCGCCAATCTTTTGAACAGCAAAGCGCTCGTGCGCTCCGATCAACACGCCGTCGCGATGCAGGAAGCCTACTACCTGGTCACGCCAGCCGAACACGCCGAGACCCCGGCAAGCCGAGCCTTTGGGGATTGGCTTATGGAGGAGTTTGAAGTTGGGCAGGCCGGGTGAGGAACGCAACGTCAGAGTCACTTGCCTCCACCGCGGTCTCCGGCTTGACCCAAAGGTCTATCTGTTAATGCGGGAATGCGCTGATAGCCGGGTCCTCGGCTTAAACTTGGGAACGGCGGTAACGAAGACTCGTCTGCCGATGTCGATGGTCAGGCGATGTTGTGGCTGTTGTGCGGCTATGACAATATGGAAGTGACCACCAAGCGATTGCGCTGAACGGATATCAAAGAGAGACATTAATCATGTACGCGCTGAGCGAAAGTCAGAAAGAGCTGCAGGAGGCTGCCCGGCAGCTGGCCGAGAGCGAGATCGCACCGCGGGCGGCGGAGATCGAT
>JAEKFU010000089.1 GCA_016522385.1 Pseudomonadota bacterium | reverse complement strand
CGGACGTCGTGACGAAAGTCAATCACGCGGGATTGTGAAACGTGAGCGCATCAAGGTGAATGTCAAGCACGTTCGCTATTCGCTCAATGCAGTCAAGTGTTCCTCCTTCCGGAAAGCTTGTTTCCAACGTCCGTTTTGCGGAAATCCGATTGACCCCTTCGCAGTTGCAGCGAACTTCCGCTTCCCGCCCATTTCAGTCTTTGGAAGGATTATTGCCCAGGGTCGCTGAGGGTGATTTTGCCCCTGTGCTCTCGAAAAATGTTCGTCCGCATTGGGGATTGAGCAGATCCTAGAGCTAGACGCTATTTTGCAGAATGTGCGGGCCACGAACACTGGCAAAAAAAAATCCCATAACATATCGATCAGTTGGCGTTAGTCAGCTGGGCGATCCACTGCTTGCCTTTGTCAGAATCATGTAACTTACTGTTTGGGAACCATTTTATCTGACACCCAATCGAGGCCGCAAGGCTAAGGATCAATTGACCTGGTTTTATGGCTCTGTCAGCGAGCTCAAATTTGCCGAACACCAAAAAAAATCTCTGGGTGAGAGGGGGTGCGGGTGTAGGGCGAACGCGGTTTCCAGACTTTTGACCTCCCCCCGCCTTGGACGGACAGTAAGCAAGGCATTGAAGGGGCGCGCAGGTCGGACACAAGGACACCCCTTTTAGGGGGTGTCCGTGTCCGCCAGGTGCCCATGCCTGGACAACACTGGAGCGTCCGCTTTTGTCCAGTTTGTCCGGCTTAGTCATTGATCCAAACCTTGTTGTTCGAAATCTCAATGATTTCATGATGTTGCAGCTTTTTTGCAGCTCGTTGGAATGCTTTGCGCTTAGCGTCAGGTGTGTCCGCCTTGGTGATTTGCATCTGCTCGCAGTAACGGCACCAATCATCGAGCGTACAAGCCAGTTTGTCCGGCGTGTGTCTGTTGTCCGGCAGGCTCTCACCAACCTCTTCAATTGCCTTTTGAAGCGCCTTGAGCGCAACGCTGGCGGCGCCGGTAATCTCCGCCTTTGAAGCGCTGCTCGATGGCAAATGCCAGTCCTTTAGAACGGTCACGACGCAGCTCGTTACCGCTTGCTCATGAGCCTCAAATTCAACACGCTCAAGATGAAAACCAAGCTCCCAACCGTCTTCGTCGTCCTTCATTTTGGTCAACCTCGCGGTTCGCTGGAATTGGTCGTTCGTTACGTGAATTTCGGCATTGACCGCCGCGTTTAACGAGTTTGAACCTCGAGTCCCGCGGCTGCTGTCTTTGCCGCTGTGGTGAACCACAACAACTACGCAATCCAGTTCACTGGCAATCATCTCACAGTTGGCGATGAACGCACCCATGTCGCTGGCGCTGTTTTCGTCAGCGCCACACATCGACCGCGCTAACGTATCGATCACAACTAGCTTGGGTTCTTTGTCGCGTATGCAGTCAATCAACAAGCGGGCATCGCCAGTACGGCTTCCCAAGTCGGGGGCTTCCGCAATGAGATAGAACGGCACCACTTCGGCAATGCCCTCATGCTCGCGAAACGCGACCAAGCGTTTGCGAAAGCCCGATGCACCTTCGGCTGAGACGTAGACCACTGGACCTGGCTGCACGGTTTTCCCGCCGAACTTTGAGCCGAGGGCAACATGCAGGGCCATGCAGCTTGCGAAGAAGCTCTTACCGCTCTTTGGCTCGCCATAGATGACAACAAGCCCATGTGCCGGAATCACACGATCGACGACGCAATCAGCTGCTGGCGACACTTCAATCGACGCAAACTCTTCGAGCACGAAACGCTGCGCGCGTTCAGCAACATTTAATGGGACTACATCCTTGTCGTGGTAATTCATGCCACATCCCTTCGTGACGCTAGGACGCAAACCTGTGGCATGCGAGGTTGAATGAGCTTCTCGATCTGTCGTCCGTGCGCGACATCTGCGGCAATCAGTTTCGGAACTTTGGACAGACGCGCCGCCACCCGTTCTGGCCGAATGATGCAAATACCCTTACGTTCGGCTATCAGCCACTCCAGCGGTGTCTTGTGTACCGTCAATCCGCCCCCGAAACTGTACGTTGCAGGATTTTCGATCTGTGCCTCGCCAAATGCGGCTGCGCGGCCGAAATAGCTGCCAATGCCCCCTGTTCTCGGTTGCCATACAGCAATGTCAATCGGATCATCTGGCCACGCGTAAATTAGAATGGCGATGTGCGGCTGGCCGTCAGGCTGTTGCCCAAACCAAGCGTCATTGGTCGTCGAGCCATAGGCAAGCTTGAGGACATCTCCATGCTGGTCTGCGTTGCCGAGGGCCCTGCCCGGCACATCTTGAGCAACAAGCCAATCAATTTCGGGCTGGCGCAGCGGCTGCAAGTCAGCAAAGAAGTCAAGTACGATTTGGGGTGTATAGGGACCAGCTTCAGAACGGTCAGAGAACACATAACGCGGACATTCCACGGACAACACACTTTTAAAAAGTGCTCTGTCGTCACCTAAACCGTTGAAATCATTGGCGCACCCGGCACGATTCGAACGTGCGACCTCTGCCTTCGGAGGGCAGCGCTCTATCCAGCTGAGCTACGGGTGCTTTAATGGTGTCTGTCGCTGATATAGCCGAAGGCGCGGTCAGGGGCAATGGGGCCGAAACTTCACCGCGGCCGTTAACCAATTGTTCACCATATACTTGATCGTTTCAGCGGTTTTGCGCTTTGGACTGGGGCTTGCAGATCAACGCGGCAATGAGAAATCTGCGTCCCGTTTCGAGACGTCCCTTGCGGAGGCCACAGATGAGCGAACTCGCTATACCCCAATCCAAATCACGCATCGACTGGGTCGATTATGCCAAGGGGATCTGCATTATCCTTGTCGTCATGATGCACTCGACCCTGGGCGTCGAAAAGGTGCTTGGTGAACAAAGCTGGATGAACGCGTTCATCGCCTGGGCAGCGCCGTTCCGCATGCCGGACTTCTTTTTGATCTCCGGACTGTTTCTGGCGAGCCGCATCAAACGGCCGTGGCGGTCATACCTTGATACCAAAGTGGCTCACTTCGCTTACTTCTATGTGCTGTGGCTCACTATCCAATTCGCCTTGAAATCTCCCGGTCTTGTCGCCGAGATGGGGTTTGAGGGTATGGCCAAGTACTACTTTGTGAGTTTCTTTGAACCGCTCGGCACGCTGTGGTTCATCCACGTGTTGGCGATCTTTTTCGTGGTCACCAAACTGGTCGAGATCTTCCCGCAGCTGACAGTGTGGCTGATCGCGGCGTTCTTCCACACAATGAATGTTGACACTGGCGTTCTGGTGATCGACGAGATGGCCTCGCGGTTCGTGTTCTTTTATTCCGGTTATGTGCTGGCACCTCATGTATTCGAGTTCGCCGACAGGGTCGCCAAGCAAAGCCACATCGTGCTTGGCTGCTCGCTCTATATCTGGGCGATTGTCAACGGTTGGTTGGTGATGCACGGCTATGCAACGGCGCCCATCGTCAGCCTGGCGCTCGGCTTTGCCGGAATCGCAGCGGTGATTGCGGTCTCGCAAATCCTGGCACGGGCGGATTTGCTGACCGCCGTGCGCTATTGTGGCGAGAACTCGATCGTCATCTATCTGGCATTCTTCGTCTTCATGGCGGCGACGCGCATGGTACTTGTCAAGGCCGGCATAATCACCGATGGCGGTACCATTTCGCTGATCGTCACGGCAGCTGGCGTCATCGGACCGTTGCTGTTCTACTGGATGGTGCGCAACACACCGGCAATGTTCCTGTTCGAGCGACCGGCAATATTCCGACTGAAGCACAAGGCGGAGGCTGCGACCGCAGCGGCGTGATTTAGGCAAGCCGCAATCTAAGCCTCACCCAGAATTTGTCATCGCCCGGCTAGAGCGCTTCAACATGAAACGTTCCAGAGCCTGTTGAGAATAAGTTTGTGGTGCTGGTTGCTGACACGCTGTGTCAGGGTCAATTCATCGCTGCCAATTCGGACATAAATTGGTAACGAAGTGTGGCGAGCGCGCTGCCCGAGTGGCATAGTGACCTCCATGTCTGCAAACACTTCACGGCCCATCGAGAAGGGCGACCATCTCTATCTTATTGACGGCTCGGGCTATATCTTCCGGGCCTATCACGCGCTGCCGCCATTGACCCGCAAATCCGACGGCCTGCCGGTCGGCGCCGTGCAGGGCTTTTGCAGCATGCTGAACAAGCTGTTGCGCGAGACAGCAGAGAGCGAGCGACCGACACATCTGGCGGTGATCTTCGACAAGTCGGCGAAAACTTTCCGCTCGCGCATCTATCCTGAATACAAGGCGCAGCGGCCGGACCCGCCGGAGGACCTGATCCCACAATTCGGCCTGATCCGCCAGGCGACTAAGGCGTTCAACGTCCCGGCCATCGAGCAGGATGATTTCGAGGCCGATGACCTGATTGCCACCTATGCGCGCCAGGCCCATGAGGCGGGTGCGACGGTGCGCATCGTTTCATCGGACAAGGACCTGATGCAGCTGGTCACTGACGGGATTGCACTTTACGACACTATGAAGGACAGAGAGATTGGCGAAGACGAGGTGATCGAAAAGTTTGGCGTGAAGCCTGACAAGGTCATCGAAGTGCAGGCGCTGGCCGGCGACAGTGTCGACAATATTCCCGGCGTGCCAGGCATCGGCGTCAAGACCGGCGCGCAGCTGATCGAGGAATATGGCGACCTGGAAACCCTGCTGACGCGTGCCGAGGAGATCAAACAGCCGAAGCGCCGCCAGAATCTGATCGAGTTTGCCGACCAAGCGCGGATTTCCAAGGAGTTGGTGACACTGCGCCAGGATGTGCCGGTGGAAACCGGGCTCGAGCGGTTCGCGATCCGCGAGCCGGTGGCCGAGGAGATCATCGGATTCCTAAAAGGCCTAGAGTTCAACACTCTGACTAAGCGCATTGCCGAAGAGATCGGCGCCGAGGCCGCAGCCATCGAACCGGCCGAGATTACCGTCAAACATTGGACGCCACCAGCTGCAGAGCCTGAACCCGAAGCCGCTGTTGATGGCGCCGGACCTGTCGATGTGGCGCGAGCCAGGATTGATATTCCAGTCGATCACTCAGCTTACGAAACCGTCGCCGATATCGACACGCTGGCGCGATGGGTCGAGGTTGCCTACGAGACAGGCTATGTGGCGGTGGATACCGAGACCACCTCACTCGACGCGATGCAGGCCGAGCTTGCCGGCATCTCGCTGTCGGTCGAACCGGGCAGGGCCTGTTACATTCCGGTCGGGCATCGAGCGGCAGACGGGCTCGACTTCGCCGGCTCAGACCTGACGCAGCTGCCAATGAGCGATGTGATCGAAAGGCTCAAACCGTTGTTGCAAGACCCTGGGATCATGAAGATCGGTCAGAATCTGAAATATGACGCATTGATTCTGAGCCGAAACGGTATCGAGATTTCGCCCTTTGATGACACGATGCTGCTGTCCTATGCGCTCGATAGCGGCCTGGGCGGGCATGGCATGGACGAACTGGCAAGCCGTCATCTCGACGTTAAGCCAATCCCGTTCAAGGAAGTGGCCGGCAGCGGCAAGTCGCAGGTGACGTTCGACCTGGTGCCGATCGAGCGGGCAACGGCCTATGCCGCAGAAGACGCCGACATCACCCTGAGGCTGTGGTTGCTGCTCAAGGCCAGGCTGGCGACCGAACACCGGGTGACGGTCTATGAAACGCTCGAGCGGCCATTGTCGCCGGTGCTGGCGGCGATGGAGCGCGAGGGTATCCTGGTTGACCGCGCGGTGCTGGCACGGCTGTCGGGCGACTTTGCCAAGGGCGCCGCTGAGCTGGAAGCCCGCGCATACGACATCGCCGACGAGACGTTCAATCTCGGTTCGCCGAAACAGCTCGGCGAGATCCTCTTCGGTAAGCTCAACCTGCCTGGCGGCAAGAAAACCGCGACCGGGGCCTGGAGCACGGACAGCCAGGTGTTGGAAGATCTGGCGCGCGACGGTGTCGAACTGGCCCGCACGATACTCGACTGGCGGCAGCTGTCGAAGCTCAGATCCACCTATACCGATTCGCTACCGGAACATATCAACCCCACAACCGGGAGAGTGCACACATCCTATGCGATGGCGGCTACATCGACCGGACGGCTCGCGTCGACCGAGCCCAATCTGCAGAACATTCCGGTGCGGACGGAGGAGGGGCGCAAGATCCGTTCCGCCTTTATCGCACCGAAGGGATCTAAACTGGTGTCGGCGGATTACAGCCAGATCGAGCTTCGCGTGCTGGCGCATGTTGCCGACATCGCTCAGCTGCGCCAGGCGTTTGCCGATGGGCTCGACATTCACGCGATGACGGCGAGCGAGATGTTCAATGTGCCGATCGACGGCATGGATCCGATGGTGCGGCGGCGCGCCAAGGCGATCAATTTCGGCATAATCTACGGCATTTCGGCGTACGGCCTGGCCAACCAGTTGACGATCCCGCGCGAGGAGGCGGGCGAATATATCCGCACCTACTTCAAGCGGTTCCCAGGAATCAAGGACTATATGGATGCAACCAAGAAGTTCTGTCACGATAACGGCTATGTCGAGACGATCTTCGGCAGGCGCTGTCACTTCCCGCGTATCTCATCGCCCAATCCGTCCGAACGGGCGTTCCAGGAGCGTGCAGCGATCAATGCGCCAATCCAGGGCTCGGCTGCCGATATTATCCGCCGGGCAATGATCCGCATGCCGGCAGCGCTCGGTGAAGCCGGGTTAAGCGCCAAGATGCTGCTGCAGGTGCATGATGAGCTGATCTTCGAGGTCGAAGAGGCACAGGTGGATGCAACCATCGACGTGGTGAGCAATGTAATGGTCGCCGCACCTGAGCCAGTGGTCAAGCTGGCGGTGCCGTTGCAAGTTGATGCCCGCGCCGCCGACAACTGGGAAGAGGCGCATTGATCCAAATTGCACTTCTCCTGCTTGTGGGGAGGGGACTTGGCTTCAGGCTCAAACCAAATCCGCACTTTGCGCCAGATTGCGCAAGTTAGCCTCCGATCTGGCGCCGATATGGGAGATGACTTCAGCCGCAGCGAGAGAGCCGAGGCGGGCACAGGCAGCCAAGTCACTGCCGTGGGTGAGGCCATAGAGGAAACCCGAGGCATAAAGGTCACCAGCGCCGGTGGTATCGACCACTTTGTCAACCCTGACGGCTTCGACGACGTGTACCTCATCACCGGAAACGATGACGCTGCCGGCAGCCGAACGCGTCAGCGCGGCGATGTGGCATTTGCCGCGCACGGCCTGCAAGGCATCGTCGAAGCCGGAGACCTGATAGAGTGACTTGATCTCGTCCTCATTGGCAAAGAGGATATCGACCTCGTTCTCGATCAGCTCAGCGAAGCTGTCGCGGTGCCGGTCGACGCAGAACGGATCTGAAAGTGAAAGCGACACCTGACGTCCGGCACCGCGCGCAATCGCGGCGGCTTTCAGGAAGGCCTGTTTGGCTTCCGGCGGATCCCAAAGATAGCCCTCCATGTAGGTGATTTCGGCGGCTGCAATCTCACCTGGTTCGATGTCGCGCGAACTGAGGTGCACGCAAGCGCCGAGATAAGTGCTCATCGAGCGCTGGCCATCGGGTGTCACGAGAACCAGGCAGCGGGCAGTGGCCGGGCCATCGTCGGCCGGCGGCGTGTTGAAGGAAACCCCGGTGGCGCAGATGTCATGGGCAAAGACTTCGCCAAGCTGATCGTCGCGCACCTTGCCGATATAGGCCGCGGTGCCACCGAAACCGGCGACACCGGCAATGGTGTTGGCGCCCGAGCCGCCCGAAATCTCAACTGCCGGCCCCATCGCCGCATAGAGCGCATCGGCGCGATCTTCGTCGATCAGCTGCATTATCCCCTTGGCAATGTCATGCTGAGATAAGAAGCTGTCTTCGACGCGTGAAAGGACATCGACAATGGCGTTGCCGATGCCGAGCACATTGTATTTCGCTGATGTCATGCAGGTCCCCGAACTTCGGTATAGCGGCGGGAGTATAAAGTGGGATGGTTTATGCGCAAGGCGTCAATCGACCCGGCCCTTGCAACGGCTTTCAGCGGCGATTAGTTGAATAAAGACGAATGCCGTAAAACTTCACCCCAAGAGACAAACAAATATGATTGCAGCTGCACTGCTGGCTATTCAAGATGCGCTTTCTCCAGAGTTTCGCCGGGTGCTTTGGAAAGCCCTGGGTCTGGCCATCCTGTTGTTCATTACTATTCTTGTGGCCCTGGAGGTTGCGATCTCGATCCTGGTTGCCTTTCCGTGGCCATGGCTGGAGACCATTCTGGCAGTGGCGACCGG
>JAEKFU010000072.1 GCA_016522385.1 Pseudomonadota bacterium | reverse complement strand
GACCCGGTTCCTAGCCGACACTAAACCGCAGTTTGCTTTGATCAAGGGATCGGAACGCTTGCGTCTGTCATTCGGTGATATTGAGCGGATTCCGACAGTTGTCGTGTTGGACAAGGACGGCCAAGAGATATGGCGGTTCGTTCATGAACGCGGCGCCTCGAAAACTCACGCAACGGGCGACGAGCTGATGAGCGCGCTCGCTGCGGCAGGTGTCGACATCCCGTCTCAGTAACGCAACTACCAGTCGTTCTCGTCACCTGTAGCGATGGCGCGCGCCAGAAGTCTGTACTCCTTGCATTCGGTCCCACAGCGTAACGCGATTTCGCTTAATTGTGCTTTGGCAAGGCCAATCCTGCCCGCTTTGACGTATCCCTCACCAAGATATTCGCGTGCCAAATGATAGTCGGGGTCAATCGCTAGGGCCTGTTGGTAGTAGCCGATGCCGCGATCCAACTGACCCATCTTTCGGTAACTGTAGCCCAGACCATTCAGAGCTTGCGGGTTGCGTTGATCGACGACCAGATTAAACAGATCAACTGCCAGGTTGAATTTGCCCTGATAAGCAAGCGCCCAACCCTGGTCGATCAACATCTGGTCAGGTATGATCTCAGAACCTTGCCGCACACAGCGCTTTTTTATCTTCGAATAGACGTATCCCTTCTTGCACACGGGTTTTGACCGTGTCGAAGTGCCATCGTCGTCACCCAGCGCAAACGATTGCACCGGCGCCAACAAAAGGCCTGCTGCTATGACAATTTGGATAGAATTCAGTCTTTTCATCGCACTTCTCAATCGTTCCCTAGAGCAGAACTTAGGAGCGTTAGAACATGCATTGTTCTCAAATTCTGCAACATACGCAGGCGGTCGATCCCGGGATCAACTTTGATCAACGTGATCCGGTCGTGCGCCAAGTGATCGCATGCCACTATAGTCGAATTGGCGCAAGATAATGATAATGCATATTCACATTGCCGCGAGGCAGATGTTTGGCGCCGTGATTCGGACTGTCAGCACGTACAAAGGCAATGTCTTGCGGTCAGACGGCGAAGCATTTATTCTGCTTGTCCTTGAGCGGACGGCAGGGACATTGGTGTGGCCTGGAGGCGGGATGACGGTAATTCGCCCAATGATAGCTGGTCTAACCTTGACGCTCGTTCTGGCGCTAGGCGGATGCATGAGTGTGCGCAGCCCGGCGTTTGTGGAGGCAGCCAGCCAGGATTTGGCAGAACCGTCACCTGAAGAGCCCGCGCCTTCTGTAAGCGACAACGAACCGTCGATATTCTCGCAACCAGACATATCGATTGCCCGGCGGCAAGAGCTTGGCGATCAATATGCCGAGCAGGTGCGCAAACGCACCACACGCAGCACCAACAAGGCTTTGGAGAAAAAGCTGCAGGAAGTCGTTAACCGTATCAGTAAACATATTGAAGGCGATCAGTTCGAGTATCGCGTGTATCTCCTTGAAGATTTGCGACCGAATGCATTCACTACCGGTGGAGGGCATTTGTTTGTCACCACCGGATTGATCGCAGTGCTTCGCAGTGAGGGCCAGGTTGCAGCTGTGATGGCGCATGAAATGGCTCACAATGCTTCTGCACATGTGGTCAAGGGCGCTCACAGTCGGGCCATCGCCAAACGCACCGCTACGTTCAGCGAGAATGTTATGCACCAGCGATGGGGTGTACCATGGCTCGGCAACAGTTTGACCTTCCTGGTTTCGACCAGTGTCAATAAATACACCCGCAAACAGGAAGATGAAGCAGATGCTCTGGGGCTAGATTACATTGTGGCTGCTGGGTATGACCCGCATGAAGCACCTAACGCAGTCAAGGCACTGTCGAGCGACAATTCAGATCAATCGGAGGTGAAGAACTTCTTTTTTGGTCGGCACTCAACTGCCAAGGCCCGTATTTGGCAGTTCGGTAATCTCATAAAAGCTCGATATGCCCATGTGAACCCGGCGGACCGAATTAGGTCCACAAGTGAGTATGATGCCCTGGCCGAACCGTATTGGCGTTCAGAGCAGGTGAACGCCGGTGCGCCAGGCCAGCATTGACGGCGCTGGGCAAGAGATTCAACTTTTAAAGACGGACACGCTAGCGCTTGCGGAACGTGCCGAAGTGAGCCGTGATGAGGGCGATGCCAACACCAGCGGACGCTCCAAGCGACAAGATTGCGCCAAGCGCGACCAAGCCGCCAGTCGGATTGGCCTGGGGCTGCGGTGGAATGGGCATTGCACTGACCGGGGTGGTGGTAATCAACAAACACAGAACGGTCGCTAGTGCCAAACTGAGTACGAGCGCGAACAGATAAAGCATCTTTTGTGATCGCTGGAAGTCCACTTTCTGGTTGTCGAGAATGTGGCGGGTCTGGGTACTCAGGCTGTGAACCGGCAGCCGGCAGCGTTCTGCTGGAAAGTAGGTCAGACCCGATGTGGAGGTTCTTGCAATCATCCGTCATCACCTCGCCGCGTTTGGTCGCGATGATGCCTTATTGCAGGCAAAGTGGGGCGAGAGATCAACTGCATCGTGCAGTTGACGGGGAGATGTGGCGGCAGAAATATGGCGAAAAGTTAACAGAACGTAAACGACTGGAATTTCTTGATCACGCTGCTTTGCCGGCAAACGCGCTGTTTTTGCTGCCTGGCTGCTTTCGTTTGGGGACCATTGGCTGGATGGTCCGATCGCTGGGGAACATGACAATGACTTTGGTGCCTTTGTTAGGGCTGCTGGTGATCTTTAGTTCTGCACCGTGCGCGGTTGCCTGATTTTTCGCCAGCGTAAGCCCAAGGCCGATGCCTTCATATTGGCGGTCAAAACCGGGACTTAGTTGAACGAAGGGCTTGAGTGCGTTTTGCAGCTCCGATTGCGGGATGCCGATGCCAGTATCCTTGACCGCAAAGGTGATGCGATCCTGTCTGTCACGGCGTAGTGTTATATCGACCTGTCCGTTCTGTCGGTTGAACTTCACAGCGTTGGAAATGAGGTTCTCGGCCAGCTGTTCAAGCAGCAGTTCATCGGCGATCAGGCCATAGCCTGCCAATTTGTCATGAATGTTGATTGAAATGTTTTCGCGCTCGGCTCTTTCCTGATGCGCTCTGACAACCCGGCGTGTCAGCAACTGAAGATTAACAGGGGCGTCATCAAGTGGACGCTCGCCTGCGGCCATTCTCGACAGGTCAATAATTGAGTTGATGATACCGAGCAATCCTTTTGCCGACTGCTCGATAATTGTCGCGAATTCTGTGTAGCTGTCGTTTCCAACTGGACCGAGTTGCTGTTTGGCGATCAATTCGGCGAAACCAATAATCGCATTGAACGGCGTGCGAAGCTCGTGGCTCATTCGGGCAATAAATTCCGACT
>JAEKFU010000349.1 GCA_016522385.1 Pseudomonadota bacterium | reverse complement strand
AAGGTCGTAGGTTCAAACCCTAACCCCGCAACCAAATTAACCCGTAACTTCAAAGGGTTACGGGCTTTTTAAGTCTGGTGATAATCACCCCGCCCGACTCGTGGAAGCACTGTGGGAGCAAAGGGGGGGCGGTCCTGCGTGAATCTGCGAGTGCGAAGTCAATGGCGCTGCCATTACAAACGCCGGCTTCGATGCGGTATCGGTCGTCGTTTTCGACCACTTTCGCTGTAAAGTTCCATTCATACACCGAGAACAGACGTTTTTCAGCGACTTTCAAACCGGTGAAAATGTGCCATTTGTTGCCGTTGAGCAATTCTTGGCGAAAGGGGATTATTGCCCCTTTGCAGACTCTTGAGCTGCCGTCATTGGATATCTGCTGTACCCCTGAAAATCACCGTCGGCTCAAAGGGGACTTTTGAACCGCTGCAGACATTCCAACTAATGAGCCGGTTCGTGCATGCGGTTGCAAACCTGGCATGGCACTTGTCGATCATAGTTGTCGGGAACCCCTCGGCAAGGTCTGCACTGATATCGCTATCGGCAATCTGGTATGGTGTATTGCGCCGTAAAAATTCGCGGTTTACACGGCGTCCAAAAAGTCCCGTATCAGATCGTTGACCTGGCCTGCCGCCTCCATTTGAGGCATATGGCCGACGCCGACAATGATCTCGATTTTGGCACCGGCGACGGCTTCGGCATGCGAAACCGGGATGATGGCATCATCCTCTCCCCAGATCACGAGGACCGGGATCCCGGAACGTGTGATCTGATCCGCCAACACGGCGCTTTGTACGCCGCCGCCAAATGCCGAAGCTGAAATGCTGCCCAGGGCTTCGTCAACACCATCCAGTCGCTTGTACTTGAGCAGGTCATCGATCATTTGACGGCTGACCAGAGCCTTGTCCGCAAACAGGTGCTCGATAACCGGCTTCAGCTCGCGCCGCGATTCCGCCGCGATGAAACCGTCGATATAGGTACTGTTGATCTCTTCGCCGAGCCCGGCTGCATCGACAAAGGTCAGGGACTTCACCTTGCCCGGGTCCTTCAACGCCAGCATTGCACTGATCGCACCGCCCAAGGAATGGCCGACGAAATGCGCCGCGCCGATATCGACGGCATCCGTGAAGCCCGATAGCGCATCGACCAGCCCGACGATACCACCATCGGCTGTCTTCGCTGATTGGCCATGTCCGGGCAGGTCAATCGCATAGACGCGGCCGCCTGCGGCCAGCGCATCGATATTGAACAGCCAGTTGTCGAGATCGCCGCCGAAACCGTGCACAAGCACGATCGCATCGCCCTCGCTGCCGCGTTCTGCGTATCGCAGCCGGCCGGCTGGCGTTTCGACGAAGAGATAGGCCGGCGCCTGTTCTTCCTCTTCCTCATCGGCCTGTGGCATTTCGAATCCGGCGACATAGACGTCAATCTCGGCATCTGAGACCTCTACGGGAGCCAGGACGCCAAGTAGTGCCCTGACGGGATAGACCATGTCCTCCTGAGCGACACGCCGCCGCAGCAAGCCACCATCGGCGGCCTCGACGGCATTGGCGATTTTCTCCGTTTCCACGTCCATGATCTCCTGACCCGGTTCGATCACGTCGCCTTCCTTCACGTGCCAGACCGAGAGGCGGCCCTCCTGCATGGAGAGCCCCCACTTCGGCATGACGATCGGAATAATTTGTTCGCTCATCCTGTCCTCATGCCGCCATCGTTTTTCTCACCGCATCGGCGATCCCATCTGCAGTCGGTATATAGAGATCTTCGAGCGCCGGTGAGAACGGCACCGGCGTGTGCGGTGCTGTTACCATCTGGATCGGTGCCTTAAGCGCGCCAAACGCCTCCTGCGCCACGGTTGCCGAAACATCCGATGCGATGGAGCAACGCGGATTAGCTTCATCGACACAGACAAGCCGGCCGGTTTTCTCGACGCTCTCGATCACTGTGTCGTTGTCGATTGGCGACAGGGTGCGCAGGTCAATCACCTCGACGTCGACCCCGTCCTTGGCGAGTGTTTCCGCCGCCTCGACCGAGCGGTGCACTGTCTGGCCGTAGGTCGCCACGGTGGCGCTTTTGCCCTCGCGCAAGACGGCGGCCTCGCCGAACGGGATGGTGTAACTTTCCTCAGGCACGTCGCTCTCATGGGCGTATAGGTTCTTGTGCTCGAGAAAGATCACGGGATCATTGTCGCGGATCGATTGCGCCAGTAGACCTTTGGTGTCATAGGCGTTGGACGGGCAAACGACCTTGAGCCCGGGAATATGGGTGAAGACCGGCGTCAGCATCTGGCTGTGCTGTGCTGCCGCACGGAAGCCCGCACCGCACATTGCGCGGATCACAACCGGCGTTTCTACCTTACCGCCAAACATATAGCGGAACTTGGCACCCTGGTTGAAGATCTCGTCGAGGCATACGCCCATGAAGTCGACGAACATCAGCTCAGCGACAGGTCTCAAACCGCAAGTTGCGGCCCCAATGGCGGCGCCGATATAGGCACTTTCCGAAAGTGGTGTGTCCATGAGCCGGTCGCCATGCTTTGCGTAGAGCCCCTTGGTTACACCAAGCACCCCGCCCCAAGCATCGTCTTCGCCGGGCGAACCGGTGCCGCCGACAATATCTTCACCCATCACGACAACCGTCGGGTCGCGCTGCATCTCCTGATCAAGCGCTTCGTTGACGGCTTCCTTCATGCTAATCTTGCGTGTCATTGTTCTTTTCTCCAATTCTGTGGTGTCAGTACTTGACATAGACGTCGGTGAGCAGGTCAGCCGTATCGGGCAGCGGCGCGGCCTTGGCCTGTTCGACGGCACTGTCGATAAGCGTGGCGACCTCGGCATCGACGGCATCCGTCTCAACTCGGCTGATAACGCCCGCCTCGCTGACGCGATCAGCGAACATCTTGATACAGTCGCGATTGTTGCGGATGTCCTCGACCTCACCTTCGGCGCGGTAGGTCTGGGCATCGCCTTCGAAATGGCCATGGAAGCGGATCATCTTGCATTCCAGCAGCGAGGGGCCGCCGCCGTCGCGAGCGCGCCTGATCATCTCTCCGGCCGCTTCATGCACGGCGAAGAAATCCGTGCCATCGACCGTCACACCCGGCAAACCGAAACCATTGGCGCGATCTACGTAGGAATCCGAGGCGACCGCCCAGTCGACAGAGGTCGATTCCGCATAGCCGTTGTTCTCAACAACGAAGATCACCGGCAGTTCCCAGACACCGGCCAGGTTGAGGCTTTCAAGGAACATGCCCTGGTTCGATGCGCCGTCGCCGACGAAGGAGATGCCGACGCCCTTGTGGCCGAGTTTCTTGGCCGCCAACGCCGCGCCGCAAGCAAGCGGCGCACCGGCGCCCAGAATACCGTTGGCGCCCATCATGCCTTTTGACAGATCGGCAATGTGCATTGAGCCGCCCTTGCCGCGGCACGCGCCACTGACCTTGCCGTAGATCTCGCCCATCATTTCATGGACGCTGACGCCCTTGGCAATGCAGTGGCCATGGCCGCGGTGGGTCGAGGCAATGCGATCCTCATCGGTCAGATGCATCATGATTCCGGTGGCTGCCGCCTCCTCGCCGGCGTAAAGATGCACGAAGCCTGGTATGTCGCCACGCGCGAAATCGACGTGCAGGCGATCCTCAAACTCGCGGATCGTCTTCATCGTCCGATAGGCGCTAAGCAGATCGTCTTTCTCAAGCGGGAAGGGACTATCGCTCCCCTGGGCGCTGACCGCGGTTGCTGTGGCTGACATGTCTAACCTCCTTTGACTTGCTTCAGTTTGGTTTGGTGTTCTGCCTGCTCAACGAGGCAGCCCTTATCGGCCGCATGTGCCATGCAGGCTTCGATATCGATGGTTCGAAAGGCGCCGTCGCGCAGGGTGACGAGAACCTCATCGGCCTTGCCGAAGGTCACCTCCCGCTCGCCGTCAAAAGCGATGGAACCGGCTCGGGTTTCAGGCGTGATCGGTTGGTCGAACTGCAGAGTCTGAACGTCGGCGATGCCGACCGGCGCTATAAGGCCCGGTGCGATCGACGCTCGGACCGCGAAAGACGCGGTTTCTGGACTCTCGAAGACTATCCGGCGGCCGAATCTATCGGACCGGCTTACCGGTGCGACAAGTCCAGCGATGGACGACATGCCGATCCCGCCGGGCGATCCGAAGGTGACGAACAGTTCATGGAAGCACTCTGTCTTCCAAATGGCTCGTGAGCCGACGAAGCGTTCTCGCACGAAGGCCACATCGATCAGCGCGATTTCCAGCGACCCGTTGACCATGACATCGAGCCGCTTGTTGGCGGTGAAGGCAATCCCTGGCGGAACCTGTCCAGTAACAGCCAGACCGACGCCAAGCCCGGTCACCGTAGGCTCGCGCGATTCCGGAAAGGCGTTGTTGGTACCCGACGAAACCCCCGCGATCGGTATATCTCCACAGTTGGCGACAACAACCCGATGCGTTCCATCGCCTCCGAGCACGACAATGGCAGCGACCTCCATTTCGCGCATGATCCGTGCTGCGCGGGCCGTGTCGGTCGCATCGCCAGTTACCGGCATGTCGAGCGTCCTGATCTCTGGAAAGTGACCGTCGCCTGCGTTCTTCGAGCGGGTTAGCGCGCGCATCAGATGGCCGCGCAGCCCTGCATTTTCCGGCATAATGACCGTCTTCTTGATCCCGGTAGCCGCCATCCCCGCCAGAATTCGGAGGACCATGTTCGCCCGGTCGGTGATCTGCAGGCCGCCGGCGTAGGAGATCACCCGGCGGATATCGCGGGCTGAAATCGGATTGGCAACAATCCCGACGACCGGACTCGACATACTGGCTCTTCAAAGTTAATGCGCGTTGAGGTTATTCAGGATCGTAGGTCCCTCGATGCTCCGAATAAAGGCTGACATAGAGGCAACGAGGAGTCCAGCGTTACCTAAACTTTAGCGTCGCCAAGGTTCCACAAAGCATGAGAGCTTTCGGCATTCTTCGGGTCGTGCTGTTGGCCGTTTATATCTATCGTCTTCTAGAGCCTGATGTTGCAGTGAACTATGAAACGATTGTTCGGAGCTTCGAAGCTGTGGGTCAGTTCCCGACGGGGACTCAATCATCTGCGGGAGGCGGGTGGTCGGTAGCTTCCGGCACCCCAACACTCGACGACTAAGCAGCTTGCGTGGTCGATAAGCGGACTGGTAATCTCCAACAGCAAAGCTCGACAGGTCGACACGAAGAGGATGCGGAAGAATGGCAACGTACGAATGCGAAAAATGTGGAATGAGCGTCAATGCTACCTGCGGGAAGTGCGATGCTCCGCTGGTAAACGATAGCCTCACGCTCGATGACGGAAGTCAAGTGCAAGTGTCCAAATGTCCCAATGGGCACGGCAAGATTAAGTCACCACTATGTTGTGGCCAGGACATGACATGTACCACATAAAGGCTGATCACGAGTAATGGAGGGCTCCAAACAGTAACTAACGAGCAGCTTGGGCGGGTTACCAAGAGTCTGCTTGTAGCACTGAATGCCCGTGCACGTCCCCGGCTAGACTTCCGTTTTGCCTTCAGCTTCGGACGTATTGCGCGCCGTCGCAGTATGGTCGTTTTTAGCGCATTCTCGCCGCAGTGTGTCAGCATGCGAACTTCTCAGTTGGATCACCACGAGACGATCCAGCCTTCTACCTGATGAGTCTGTTATCAGTGTTTGAGCCGACGAAAACCATGACAATGCGGACATAGCTGCAGCTCACGAAAACCGCCTCCCCAGAAACGGGTTTTTCTTCCAATCGGTCGGGCAAGTACCTCACACCAGCGATGCCGTTTTCGTAGTTGAACAGGTCCTCTGGAAGGTGACTTTCAGCGCAAGGGTCATTCTGACGGCGGTGCAGATGTTGCAGCGGTCACAAAGATTGTTCTCGACATTTTATTCAATCGCCCAATTTGCAGCTTACCAACGTTGTCGCAGTCCGCGGGACACAATGTGGTGCTTTATCGATCACAGCCGCCACATTTCTGAGTTAGGCCCTGTTCTATCTCAGCATGGCTTTCGGCAGGAAATGAGTCGAGTTCTGGCAGGAGAGAGAATGAAGGAAACCCCACCAGGTGCAGGGG
>JAEKFU010000708.1 GCA_016522385.1 Pseudomonadota bacterium | reverse complement strand
ATATCACAGACATCATTGAACTTGGCGTGGCAAATCTTTCCTGAACGGTGCCTTTATGACATGCCGAAGTCGTCACGCGACAAACCATAAAGGTGAGAAGGGGCTGCGCACAGCTTTAGTTGGTAGCGCCAACTAGACAGGAGACAGCGCCATGGATGTTCAAGCCGCAGACGGTTCCATAAGGGAACCGGCAGACAGTTCCATCGAATCGCTGGAAACAGACCTGCCAGATACGACCTGCAACCCACCCGTTGTTCCTGTTGTCGTAATCACGCCATTCAACGGGGAGAACGAGATGTCAATGCAAAGGCATCTCTGCGACTATCTCAGAGTCAAGCACATCATTGAGAATGTCGTCGCCATCAAATCAGCTCCAGGATCCCCCATCACAAACAACTACACTGTCGATGTCTGTCAGACATATTCCAGTGACATCAGTGCGCACGCCATAAACAAAATCGCCAACGCCAATGTGGTCATAGCCATTCTCAGCGAAATAAACGTCAACGTGATCTACGAGCTGGGTATCCGAAATCTCCTGAGAACCGAAACCATCCTGCTGATCAGCCGGGAATTGGCAAGCAATAGAGATGATTCACTGCCTGTCTACCTGCATGACTATGCGTACAACAAATACCAAGCAGCCGATCCGGCAATCGTTGCCGAATTCAATAAGTTTCAAGGTGAACTCGGCTGGAAAACCAAAGAGCTACCGCAAAGCTTGGGCGAACTCATCGATGAGTCAGACACAAAGCTGACGAAAATCCTCACCAACAGTCTGCAAGAAATTCAAGACAGGCCCGGGCAATGGCCGAGCCACATGCGTGAGCTGGCACGAGACAGGCATCCCAACGGCTTTCTGAGCGGTTGGAAGACCTACTTCCCGACCAGTGTGTTGCGCATTAACTGGAAATCCAAAACAGGCGACGGCGGCCTGACCTACGATCCCAATGATATTGTCGGCGAGCCTGTTGTGTGTGATGCAGACTATCTGTTTCGCCAGATTTTCCGCATCACAGGGATCGACTTTGACTCCCAGAATAGCCCGAAGGTCACATTCTCTTATCTCATGAGCAACATCGAGCGCTACGTGGACAAGGAGACTTACCAGGCGTTCCTCGACAATCAGGCCGAACTTCGTGATGAGATCATTCTAAGAGATGGCGATGCCGTGGCAAAAGTGCCCTTGCGGTTTTATGGGCCTGACGATGCCGTTTCGAGAAGCCAGCTACATCCGATAGAGCACCTGCGAGGCAAGGTCTTTCTGCCCAGCCTAACGGCCAAGACCTCGGTCGGTGAAACCAGATACCCGCACACCACCTACCTGATCATCACGTTCGTGGAAGACTTCTGGCCTTACGGGCATGAAAACAACTCTTGGAAATCGAACAATGTTGCGAACTGATTGTACCTTGGATGCCAACGACCGCGCTGACACCGAGCACCACGGCAAAATCTCCGATTTCGGGCAGCATTCCGACCCCGAGGTCGCACGCTGGAATCTTCTTCAAAAACTGCAGGTGGATTTCTGTTGGACACTTGAACTGCCATACTACTATCGCAGTGAGAGCTGGCGGCAGGCACGACGGGTTGTCGATGTCGGCTGTGGCGTCGGCTACTATCTCAACCGCATTGCTGCACGGTTTCCAGCCAAGTCCTATCTGGGCATTGATGTCTCCAAGCCGTTCATAGATCTTGCCAAGGCCGACACGGTGGGCCAGGGGCTGGAGTTTGAAGTTTGTTCTGTGGACGAATTGGCTGGCACTTACGATTTCGCGATCGCCCGACTAGTGTTCCAACACCTGACGGACCCCTGGCAAGCCTTGGAGAGGATACGCAGCGTGCTGCGTCCAGGCGGTTCACTCATGATAATCGATGCCCGCGATGAACTGCGATTCTATGAGCCGGACTTTTCCGCATTCACTTCGTTCTTTGACGCATTTGTTGCCTCACAGCAACACGAAGGCCTTGACCGGGATTTCGCTGCCAACCTGGTGCAACGGCGCGAAAAAAATAGCAACTGGTCTTGTCTGGGCAACTGGGAAGTGCTGATCCCCTCAACCATTCCCGGGAACAGCGAAAGATTTCAGCGAATTTATGCCGAACTTATCGACTTTGTGGAAGAGTCCGGATCCTTTGCCTTTGACTATGCGGGTCTGCGGCAGGCGTGGCGCCAATGGTGGCAGCACCCAATGCCCTATACCCACGCGGGCCTGTCAATCGTGCTGCTGCAAAATCAAGGGTAACGCACTGAGTGAGGTGCGAGAACACAGTTTGTGAAGTCAGCGCCGAGCAGAGCGACGGCGTGATCTGAACAACCCACCAAAAATCGGTTTGAGCAGTTCAAGAACCGGTATCAAAGTTTTCCGCCGATTTGCTTGATTTGGCCCTTCGGAAAGCCCGACGCCAGACGGCCATCTGTAACCGAGTACGCGAGACTTGGGGTAAGACGCGATACTGACCGCATTGGACTGATTGCCGCCCAGCAGTTTGATCGACTTTCCGGTCTCACCGGCATAAAACCCGACGTGACCGGCATTTGGACCACCACGTGGCCGGGAAAAAACAACGATACACCCCTTGCGTGGTTCCCTGATCCTCTTGCCCCATTTAAGCCAGGAGCGGGCCATAGCCGATCGGGTTCCCTTAACCCCGGCGCGCATCACGCACCAGTTCACAAACGAAGAGCACCATGGCGTCTCGTCCAGTCGAGCCATACTTTCTGGAAGTGTCGTTGACCGGTGGTATTCGAGAATGCGTGGATTGTTGCGGATCGATCCTCGATATTCCCTGGTGCTCATTTCGCGCTGGGCGATTTCAAACCAGGGCATCCCGGTTTCGAAGGACGGTTCGACACGCGGCGCGACGTTAACATCGCCCGCCAACATGATGACATCGCCGGCAAAAATTTTGTTCGGATTCTGAATGTGGGGATTCCAGGCAAGAAGCTGATTGATTTTGAAGCCACTGCGCTCAGCGATTGCACCGAGAGTATCGCCTGTTTGAACGACGTAGTAGGTGTTCGCCGGTTTGGTGTCCGGCTCTGCTTTTGTCGATGGGGCTGAAGTGACCGGCTTGCTTGGGTCAGGCTGTGTTTTTGGCCAGCGATAACCAAGCACCCTCTGCTTGCTGTAGCTAGTGATACTGACCGAGTTTGACTGATTGCCGCCCAGCACTCTTATTTTTTCTGCCGATCGACCAACATAGAACCCGACATGTCCTGCCGATGGTCCTCCTTTCGGCCGACTGAAAACGACGATGCATCCCTCGCGCGGTTCTTGAATGCTGGTGCCCCATTTGAGCCAAGACCGCGCCATGGCGGATCGTGTGCCCTTGATGCCGACACGGTCCATGCACCAATTGACGAACGAGGAGCACCACGGTGTCTCATCTTCGCGTGCAGCTCTACCTGAAAGGGTCGTCGATTGATGGTACTGGAGTATGCGCAGGTTATTGCGGGGTCTTCCTTTCTTTTCGGTCACGCCGATTTCTGCCTTTGCGACCACGTACCAGGCAGCTTCAGCTTCCCGCAACGTATCCAGGTCAACGCTTGCGCCTTGTGGGGCAACGCGGGTGAAACGAATGACGTCTCCGGGATAGATCAAATTCGGATCGCTTATGTGGGGGTTCCAAGAGAGCAGTTCATCGATAGTCATTCCGCTGCGCTGGGACAGCTGCGAAAGCGTGTCTCCTGACTTCACCACATAGTAATTTTCATCTTCTCCCAGGTCCGTTTGGGAACTCGGTGCAGGAACGATGTGTGGATCAACCTCGGGCGTCTCAAAGAGCTTGCGTTCTTCGGCGCGTCGCCTGACAAGTCCCGCAAGGCGAATCTTGCGCCCATCTTTCTTGACGTGAACGTACTTATCAAATGCGCGCGCAGCTTGACCAAACCTGCCGGCGTTCACGTGCTTCAGCACATCGGTTCTGGAAGCCCCGCGGACTCCCAAATTGTAGGCAAAACTTACAAGCGCAGAGAACTGGTTGGAGTTGACTGTTGCCTTAAGGTGTCTACGAACGCCGCGCTCTGCGACGCCAAGGTCCTCCCAGAGCAATTCATCTGCCCTTTCAGGCGAGATGCGCATTCCCGGTTTCACGTCCCGGCCTGTATGACCCCAACCAATAGTCAACACGCCGCCTGAGTCCGAATACGCTACAAGACGCAGGCCCTCAAACTGCTTCACCAGCTCAAAGCCATTCTCGTTTAGTCGCATAGCGCCATCGTGATTCATGCCATTGGCGGGGAACATCCCAAGGTTGCAACTCTTTACAGCAACCTTGTTGAAAACTACAGCAGACCGGCGCACTGCGACGATGCCGCTCCGCCTTGTCGTCGGGACACTGCAGTCGGTGAAGAAGCCCTCTGCAAGAACCATCCCGAGGACACGGTTTGGTACAACAGTCTTGCCCATTGACCGGGTCCATCAGGTCGCCGGTGTATGGATCATTCTCGGACAAATTCGCCGATGCATATGAAGAAAAAGGGATTTTCGGTGAACACACGCCGGCCGGTGAGATCTCGATAACGCTATACAGCGACACCGCCGCTGGCAGAGATGGCATGGACGTCTCGCCGGTCAGGGCGATAATGCCATCTTTATCGGTTCGAACAGGATGCCTTCGTTAACCTCCAGGTCGTCAACGGCCCGGTGGTGGATTGCGAAAGGCTTCCATTCCCGATTGAATACCGGCGAACCTGAGCTGCCACCTTCGGTCGGGGTTTTGTAATGGACGCAATTCTCACCGTCTGGATGAGCCCGGCACTTCGCGCAGCCGACAAGACTGTTGTCGTAAAGCGAGACGGCGAGGTCACCACCCTTCGGATGTCCGATAATATAGATCCGCTGAGGACGCTGGCCGGGTTGGGCCGGCGCGGGCGGGTAGTACGATGGCTCAAGGGTTTCCGCGTTTGCGGGCGGCTCAATGGCGAAAACGCTGATGTCATATTCAACGCGTGGTGAAGTATAGAGCAGCTCGCCAAGTTCGACCGTCGGCCGACCGTCGAGCTTTGTGAATTCCGCGCTGGCCGAGCCAGGCGCAATCTGTGCCTCGTCAGCTGGACTCGGACTCACAACATGGGCATTTGTGAAGAACACTGCATCGTCACCCCAGGCAGCGTTAAACTTGGACCCCTTGATGAGAAAACCAGTGCCGAAGGGCTCTCCGGTAGCGGTGTTGAATACACGGGCAATCGCATGGCAGGCCCGATACATTGTGTCGATCCACCGTAAACGGACATGACTTTCCGGCCCGTAAACCGCTTCAAATCCACCTGTATCCTCGATCCTTGTGGTTGTAGGCTCCAGGGTCGCACCTTCCTTCTGAAGCAGTTCACATTCCAGAACCGGCAACAGCTTTCGACCAAGCTCGGTTCCGTCCAGTTGCCAGACCTCCTTCATCTGGCGCAGTGTGCTCGCCAGCTCGAAAGCGTCAATCTTTGGGAAGCTTACGTATCGTTTTGCCCAGTTCAGCGCATCGGCATTGTCGCCGAGCGCCACCGATGCCTCCATGGCGGTGCCGGCATCCCAAATGGTGGTGTCCTTGTTGGGCAGGCTTTCGATTTCGTCCCGGAGCGCTTTTGCAATGTCACGCGGATCGTCGTCCACAATCGGGTCGACATTGTCTTTCTTGGCGCGACTGAGCAACGCTGCCATATTGATCCCGTGCCAGCGATAATCGCCTTTGCGGTTCTGCCAGTTTGGCCGATAGGCGGAGATTGCGCGGATCAAATTCTCCTCTCCGCCATGATTGATATAGCGTTGCTTGTGGGCTCGGCCAATAAGTCCTTCAACCTCAGGGCGTTCGTCGTCGTCCGCTGCAAGTGTTCTGCGCATGGCCTCCAATGCGCAAAGACCCTGCTCAACGCGATCCTGATCGATCAGGGCCTGAGCCCATTGCCGCCGAACGACCGGCGCATTGTTGCCGGCAAGCGTAAACAGGCTGGCAGCGCGCTCCAGATCGCTGAACTGCCGCTTGCGCCGCAGCAGGCCAAGCAGAGCCTTGGCCTCGTTATCACTGAAGTCGGTTGGTGTCAGACTCTCGACAATTGGCGAGATATCGTTGAACCTCAATTCATCGACGGCGCGTTCGAGGGTTTCAATTACATCTTTTGGGGCCACGCCATCATTCCCGATCAGAAAGCCGACGCAGATGCGCACGAAGTTGTTTGCCCTTGAGGTACTTGCTCGCGGAGTGCCGCCATTTGCCCCAATTCTCTTCCTGGACATCAATGACCGTCTTTATGCCCGCATTCTTGAAATCATTCGCAAGTTTGGGATCAGGCCGCGACACAACATCGTAAGGGTCGAACACATTGACCCAGTCGCCGCGGAGTTTCGACGGGAACCCGTTCTCCCGTGACCAGACGAGATGATCCTGTATTTCGTCAAGGCCGAGCGG
>JAEKFU010000503.1 GCA_016522385.1 Pseudomonadota bacterium | reverse complement strand
CCGGTCTCCCTCGCAGACCGCTCCAATCCAAAGCCGCCGGAACAGTTCAGATTCGATCTGAAGACGATCTGGCTCATCTCGCCGCTCGCCTGTCTCGGTTGCATCACCATTGGGCTGACCAACAGTGCTTTCAGGACCATTGGGCCGCTGTTCGCCAAAGAAGCGGGCCTTGATACGGCGGAGGTGGCAGTGTTCATGAGCGCTGGCATTATCGGCGGTGCCGTCCTGCAGTACCCATTGGGGTGGATGTCGGATCGGCTTGACCGACGTTATGTATTCATTACTGCCACGCTTGGTGCAGCGGCTGCTGGACTATTTTTGTCGAGAGCGGCCGGGGGCGATCAGTTGCTGCTCAACATGGGCATCTTTGCCTTCGGCGCATTTTCGCTGCCGCTCTATTCGCTGTCGGCGGCGCACGCCAATGATCGGGCCGAGGACGGACAATATGTGCTGGTTGCTGCGGGGTTGAGCTTTTTCTATTCAATCGGCGCGGCCGCCGGGCCCTTTGCCGTAGCCTGGGTCATGAAGATCTTCGGCACCGCGTCGTTTTTCACCTATACCAGCGTCATTCATCTCTTGCTTGTCGGTCTCACCCTGTGGCGTATGCGAGCTCGCAGCCGGCCGGAAAGGGCGCGCGGCCGCTTCACAGCACTGCTCAGAACTTCGCCAGTGATCTTCCGGCTGGCCCGTACGCCGTCAAAAAAATCCTGACAAAGTCAACTGTTAGGTTGATTTCGAACACAGACTCAGGTTCTGTGCGAGTAATTCTGGAGCAAACATGGAAATTATTGAAACGACACAAGCGCTGAACGACTTGTGTGCTGCCCTTGAGGGCGATGAATTTGTCACCGTTGATACCGAATTCATGCGCGAGCACACCTACTGGCCCGAATTGTGCTTGCTGCAAATCGCCGGTCGAGATCACGAAGCGATTATCGATCCGCTAGCGGCCGACATGGATCTCAGGACGTTTTTCGATCTGATGGCCAATGAAACCGTGATCAAGGTGTTTCACGCAGCCCGTCAAGATGTGGAAATCATCCACCACCTCGGCTGCATCATCCCAAAGCCGCTATTCGATACCCAAATTGCCGCCATGGTATGTGGTTTTGGTGATCAGGTGGGCTATGAGGCATTGGTGAAGCGGCTTGCCGGCGGCGAGGTCGACAAATCGTCGCGGTTCACCGATTGGTCACATCGGCCGCTAACCAAGAAACAACTGGCCTATGCGCTGTCTGACGTCACCCATCTGAGGGTAGTTTACGCAAAACTCAAGAGCCAACTGGACAGATCAGGTCGTGAGCCTTGGCTCGATGAGGAAATGGCCATCCTGACGTCTCCGGAAACCTATGCGGTTGCGCCGGACAATGCCTGGCAGCGGATCAAGTTCCGGGCGCGCAAGAAGAAGCAAGTAGGTGTCCTTATGGCGGTTGCGGCATGGCGCGAGCGCGAAGCACAAACGCGCAATGTGCCGCGCAACCGGGTCATCAAGGATGACGCACTTGTCGAACTTGCCATTCAGCAACCCAGCGATCCTGGAGCGATGAAGAAATTGCGGGCTTTGCCGCGAGGCTATGCCAATTCCAACATCACCGATGAATTGCTCAATGCGGTACGCACGGGACTTCAGATCGATCCAGCCAAGATCCCTGACGTCGAAAATGGCAAGCCCAATCAGCCTGAGGGCACATCAGCAGCAGCCGAAGTGCTAAAACTGGCTCTCAAGATAATTGCAGAGCGGGAGGGCATTGCACCGAAGCTGATTGCCAATAGCGCCGATATTGAAAAAATCGCTGCCGGCCAGTTCAAAAACGTTCCCGCCATGCAGGGCTGGCGGCGCCGGGTATTCGGCGATATCGCGCTTGAAATCAAGGAAGGCCACATGGCGCTTGGATTGCAGCATAAACAAGCGGCAATCATTCCGCTGGCCGAGGCCCTGTCGAAGCTGAAGGCGGCCGAATAGCTGTCGATCGAAATTGCCCCGCATTGCTCTTTTTCGTTCGGTAAGCGCAATCGCATTCATCGCAGTTCGGCCAATACTACGACACAGTTTCAGCATTTACCGGGCATGTCCCGCTAAACTAGAGCCAGAGACGCTAGAGCGTTAGCCCTGGTTACCGGCTACAAACGCTGGTGTGAGGGATAAGAGGACAGATCATCTCATTCAAATTCGACTACCTTATCGTTTCCATTCGTCAGACAATGCATGGATTTGGTAATGAACCGCCCCACGCCGCGGGGTCGGTTTGATGCGCTTGAGACCCGGACGAACGAATATGGCAAGATGCATGTCTGCGGTGAAGGCGTGTTCTAGCCGCTCCATCATATGGCTGTAGGACCGTTCGATGATCATTGAAGCGAAGAGTTCATCGCGCACGCTCTTTACGCTACTGGTCGGCGCAGCACTGGTGTTGGCCGGCATAGGGCTGTTCCAAACCTTGTTGCCGCTTCGCGCAGGCTTGGAGCAATTTTCGCCGGTGCTTGTTGGATTCTTGGGCACGGCTTATTTCGGCGGGTTTATCGCGGGTTGTCTGTTGGGACCTGGACTGGTGATGACCGTCGGTCACATCCGCGCATTCACAGGTTTGGCGGCACTCCTTGCGGCACTGTTGCTTGTTTTTCCCATCGGTATTGATGCCTATTTGTGGATCGCGCTGCGGTTCCTGTCCGGCATCTGCCTGGCGACAATGTTTATGGTGATTGAAAGCTGGCTCAATGATCAGGCCGGGGATAGTGCGCGCGGACGTGTTTTATCGATTTACATTATCGTGGCCAATGTCGCGACGATGGCTGGCCAAATGATGGTCAACCTGTCCAGCACGGCGGGGCAGACGCTGTTCTTGCTGGTGGCGATCATGGTGTGCCTCTCGGTTGTGCCGTTGGCGCTGACGCCGACCAGCGAGCCAACACCGATCCCGACGGCGCGTCTCGATCTAAAGGGCCAGCTGTCCAATTCGCCGGTCGGCACCGCCGGTTGCTTTCTGGTCGGATTGGTTGAAGGCTCCTTTTGGACACTTGGACCGGTCTTCGGTCAGCAGCGTGGCATGGATGTCTATGAGGTGACGCTGCTGATGGCAGCCTTTGTGCTGGGCGGCACACTGTCACAGTGGCCGTTGGGTCGCCTGTCGGACAAGGTTGACCGGCGACTGGTGATCCTACCAACGGCGCTCGGTACTGTTGGCACGGGTTTGCTGATCGCCTTCTGGCAACCACTCGGCCTATGGTTGACGCTAGCGGCCGCCACCCTGCATGGCGCTCTCATGGTACCGCTTTATGCCCTGTGTCTGGCGCACGCTAATGACAGTGTGCCAACCGAGAAACTCGTTCAGGTCAGCGGCGGTCTGCTCTTGATATACTCAGTAGGCGCGGCGATCGGCCCGGTTGCGGCGGCACCGATCATGGATATCGCGAATGCCGGCGGCCTTTTTGTCTTCATCTCGGCCGTGCTGGGTGTCTTTGCGGCATTGATCATCTGTCGCCTTCTCTGGGGCCCGCCCAACGAACGCTCCGAGCTGAGCCCCTTCGTGCCGATCCCAAAGACATCACAATCGGTTTACGAACTTGAGGTCGATGATGAAATTGCGATCACCGAAGAGTAGAAACGAACCATTACATGATGGTCAAGGCAACGTGCGCGAGACCGGCAACTTCGTAACGCATGTGATCGCCGGCTTCAGGGTAGCGGGTCTTAATGACGCTTCCGGTGATGACGATCTCCCCGGCGGTGATTGTGCCGCCCATGCCATTCACAAGATTGGCGATCCAGGCGAGTGAGCCTAGCGGGTCGGCCAGGCCAGTCCTGGCGGTGGCTGGCGGATCGTCATTCCAATAAAGCGCCACCGGCAGCTCATCGAGATCAAGATCTCGCCAGCCGGGAATCTCGGGACCAAGCACAACGCCGGCACACCAGGCATTGTCGACGATCATGGTCAAGGCGTTGAGATCTGTGTAGTCGGCACCACGATCGATAATGAGCTCGAAGGCCGGGTGAACGGTAGCGATGTTCGTGCCGATCATCTCCTTGCTATAGGGACCACCCTCGGCAGTCAGGTCGCGCGCCAGCTTGAAGGCGAGTTCAAACTCCACGCCGAGCCCGTGATAGCGCGCTCTTTCGACTGTTGCTGGAGAAGCCATGATCTCATCGGCAAAGATGCCTCCGGCTATCGGATGATCGACTCCACAGAGTTCCTGTTGAACTCTCGAAGCCAGCGCAATCTTGCGTCCGCCCAGTTTGCCTCGCCCGTCTACAGCATGCAGCGCATGTAACCGCGCCTGCGCTGCATATGCCTCGGCCAGATCAGCCGGTGCCAAATCGCCGCCGAAGTTGCGGTACCCCTGTCCGGTTTCATGCGCCACCTTCATCGCCTGTGCTATCTGATTGACCTTTTCCGACATAACCACCCCGCGTCGCTTCTCGTAATTGTTGTGGTGTTACTCTATCACCAATGCGAAAGATCAAAACTTGCACTGGCGATACAGCCAGGTTTCCTGGTTGCGCAGCTGCAAGAGACAAGATTCCATGGACCTGCCATGCGCGTGTAATTTGTGCACTGCCAACAACTAGAACCTTGCGGTTTGGGCCTTTAATCGATCTTGTCGCAAGATATCGAGTAGGTGACTGACTGACACTTTGACGTTCGGGTGCGTTTGTCAACAGTTTCACTAGGCTACACCGTTCCATCTCGGAACCCACATGTTCTGTGCGAACTTTCTGTAGCTTGTCCGGGTGATAGCGTACCTCGGCCTTCGCTATCGTCCCGAAGCCGGTGCGTTCGATCAAAACAAGGCACATTTCCTGGCAATTTTGACCGATTAGGCCGCGGCCATTCTCATCGCGAAAACGTATTTGGCATGGGGCTTGCACCGCTTGCAGCGACAAGAGAGCGGAAGCGGTAGCGGTTGCCGTTGACGCACTGTTTGTACGGACCTGGAGCTGCAGCGGTCAGCAAACCAGGTAAACCTAGTGTTGATTTGTAGTAGCGAGGATTACAAATGAAGGTGTTGGTTTTTGTTGCGGCAACCATATTTATGCTTGGGACATCAACAGCGGTGCAGGCTGATATTGCAGGTAACGCAGAATTCAAACGTCATTACAATTCCAAGAAGGTTAGTTCGCGGCGCAATAAATGCCACCACCGTGCTGCCGTTGCAGCCTCTGCCAAGCGGTATGGCGTACCGGTTCGGCTGGCTTTGGCAGTAGCGGTGCAAGAGAGTGGTTGCAGATGGTTAAGGGGTAGAGCAGGTGAATATGGGCCGTTGCAGATACTCCCGCCTACGGCCCGGTTTATGGCACGTAAGCACGATGTGTGCCGCAGCTACAAATCAAAGAGCGGCAGTCTGAATTGTGGCATGTTGCACTTGCGCATTGCCTATCGGATCAGCAACGGCAATGCCTACGGCGCGGCACTAAGGCACAACGCTGGCTGGGGTGCAAAAAAAGGTAACAAGGACAGTCGCAGATATGCTGAGAATGTGATGCGTATCATGCGTAAGTTTTAACAGCTGAGTGATAGGCGCATACGACACAACGCCTGAAATTCGACCAAATTTTAGACAACAGACCATGCCCACAGATAGGGTTTGGTCTGTTGTTTGCCAAATACAGAAATTGGATGATAGTGGCTTAACTCTGTTCAGTTCATTGAATCTTCAACACGGGACAGTGTGATCTGGTTGAGGCAAGAGCTTGCGGAAGAACAGATTTACGTGCGAACCGCGCACCCTAAATCCTTTGACATCGCCATTTTGGTTGCGCTCGAACTTCACCAATCCGGGCCATGCACCCGCCTGAGCAAACTCGCCCTCAAAGGCGGCAGCAATACAGGATTTGACGGGCATTAAGTGCCAGTCATGGCAACGCATATGCTTCGCGCGGAGTCCGCCACCTTCTCTCACAATTCGATAGATTGTCTCTAATTCATCACTGATGTATCGACCCTCGTACCGTTGGAGTTCAGCGGATTCCAAAACCGCGTTTTCAAACTTCACGGCGAACCGGATTGGGCTATGCAAGCTCACACAGGCACCGTCTTGGGTGCTCATGGATAGTTGTGTGACTTTGCCTGTGCTGTCGCGCAGGAAGGTGACGGCGTCCCCCGACTCTGGTTCTTTGAAGGCATTGGCAGATTGTCTCTCGAAACGCCGGCGCCACAACCAGATATCAATTCGCAATCTGTTCTCGCACCAGTCGATGAATACAGGCAGGCCCGTCGCTGTGAAGTAGCGCCCGGTCATGTCCGCGGGCGTGGTATTCACGCATTTGTGTGTGACTATCTGAGGCGATGGAGAGTTTTGGACGTCCTCACGCAGTCCAACCAACTTGTCGAGCACCTTGTTAGCCATTGGCCATGGCAAATACGGGCGCATGTTTCCCAATATCGCGATACCAACGTTGGCCTGGGGAAACCAGGCAATATGTGATTGAAATCCGTTGCCCAAGCCACCGTGCCGTATGGCTTGCAACCCACGATATCGGTCCAACTCCCATCCTGCGGCGTAGCGGAGTTTCTGACCTCCATCAAGACTGCCGGGTGCGAAAAACATTTCGAAGAGCTCCGCGTCACCGACTGTTCTGGTCGTCAGATTCTGCAACCAGCATACCATGTCCTTGATGCTGGCGTGCATCATTCCATCACCATACACGTCTGATGAACCGGAAAACCGATAGAGAACTCTATCTTCATCCCTCCAGTAGCCTTGAGCCATGGCCGGCAGGAGGTTTTGTTGCTTAGACAGAAATGTCGCGTGCGACATACGCAGCGGTTCGAACACCCGCTCTTGAAGGAATTCGTGCAATGTTTTGCCTGCTACAATTCCAACGATCCAAGCCAACAGGAGATAACCTGTATTGTTGTAGCTGTGCTCCTGTCCGGCCGAAAACATTGTCTCGGAAAGACCCATGATGGTGCGGAACGCGCGTTTCTCAGAGATGTAATCTTCAGCCGGCCCCGTGAGCTCCAATGCGAAGATCCAATCGGTCAATCCGCATGTATGATACAAACAATGGCGGATACGGATAGGTGGATTGAATTCAGGCAATTCGGTTACAAAGTTGCATATTTCATCGTCGAGATTCAGCTTTCCGTCGCGGACCAGCAGAAGGATGGCAAATGCTGTGAATTGCTTCGTCATGGATCCAATGTCGAAAACCGTCGATGTGGTGTTCGCGACACGATGCTCAACGTTGGCTAGGCCAAATGCTCTTGTGTAAATCGGTTCGCCGTTGCGCACCACGCCAACTGCAACACCTGGAGAGTCAGGCTCGATCAAATCGCAGAAAATGTCGTCAATATCTAAAATGGCGCGTGAGTTGGTATGCATCGCAAATGCTCCCCTTTCGGCATAGCTGTGGAATGAACAGCGACAACCGATATGCTTCACCCATGTCGAAGTGGGCGAATCAGGGTCCGGTCAGATCCCAGCACTTAGCGATTTTTGATCATTGTCCTCAGTGCAAGTCTAGCAGCCTCTCCGATCCGGAAGGCTTGTCGTATCATAGAGGCGAACGTGATGATGTAAAGCTGAGTGTCAGCGCCGGTCCAGATCAAGAGCAGAAGTTTTTGTGCTCGTCAAATCGGCGTCTGCGTTGGCGGCGAAAGCGACCATTCCAGCCGCTTACAACGGATATTTGGTATGCCCAAAGGCTGGAAGGTTCGATCATTCGCCGTTGAATAATCGAGGATCAATGGGCAGCTCCTCGGCAATACCGAACAAGTCCTCGATCCATTTTGCGGCGCACAGCATGGCTTTCTCGCCTCTTGGCTTGCCTACAATTTGTAGGCCGACTGGTAAGCCGTCCGTTGTAAAACCGCAGGGTATACTTACCACCGGACAAGAGGTCATCGTCAACGCGAATGTAATTGCGAACCAGTCGATGTATGTCTCGCATGGTTTGCCATCAATTTCGGTCACATAGCGCTGTTCCACTGGAAATGCTGGGATCGAGGCGGAAGGACAGATTAGCAGGTCGTGGGTTTGGAAGAACGTTGTCATTCGGTGATAAAGTTGCCAACGGACTCGTTCCGCCTCGAAGAGCATATTGGGTGTGACCCGGAAACCGCGCTCGATGTTTCCGACGATGTCCTCGGCGATTTGATCCCGGTGGGTCTCCAGTAACTCCCCCATCATTGTACCGAGGAGCACCGCGCGGAGAGTCTGGAATGCGTCCAGCGCTCCGCTGAAGTCGGGAGCTTCCTCGGTGACATCAACGCCAGCATCCGTAAGTTGGCCAACGGCTTTCGCGGCGACCTCGGAAATTTCCCGGGCCATGGGGACGATACCCAGATCGGGACTAAATGCGACCCGGGCTGGCGGATCCGAGCCGTTGAGCGCTGCTACAAAGCCCCCTACCGGTTCGAATGACAACGGATCGCCAGGATCATGACCAGCGCCAGCGTCCAGCATCAACGCGACATCGGGGACGTTTCGCGCCATCGGCCCTTCGACCCAGAGCGTGTCGAATGCTTGTAGCCTAGCGCCCCTTGGCACGACGCCTGGGCCGGGCCGCAGACCGACGACGCCATTGAACCCGGCGGGCGTTCGCAGGCTACCGCCCAGGTCGTTGCCCGTCGCGAGCCACACTTGGCCACTTGCTACGGCCGCCGCCGAGCCTCCGGACGAGCCACCAGCACTTCGGCCAGTGTTCCATGGATTGCGAGTGATGCCGTGCACCGGGTTGAACGTGTGCCCGCCGGCCCATTCGGGAACATTAGACTTGGCGACTGGAATGGCGCCATTCGCTTCCAGACGGGCCACGGTGGTGTCCGATGTCTCAGGAACATGGCCAGCGTAGATAGGTGAGCCGTACGTAGTTCGAACGCCACCGACATCGTTGTAATCCTTCACGGCGACTGGCAGCCCTGCAAGGTTTTTCGGATCACGGCCAGGCCCGATCTTCTCGATGCTTTTTGCTTGGTCGTATGCGCGGTCGAAGCATCGAATCGGCAGCGCGTTGATTTCACGGTCGACGGCCTCAATCCGATCAATGGTGACATCAATGAGTTCCGTCGGGCGCAGATCACCCTTTCGCAAGGCCTGTACCGCATCCGTTGCGCTCAATCGCCATAGTTCGTCGGATGACATTCCAATCCCCTTTGTCTTGCCCTTAAGCTCTTACGGCAGCCTACAAGAGTGGAGACGGATGGAACAGGATGGTGTCCTTTTTTGTACCTCCTAACATTCATAAGACTGACCTAGCGCGGAGCTGCCTGTAAGGTATACATCGAGTGACCATGGTGGCTGAATTCAAGCCGATCGAGCCAGCGGACATAGAGGGCCGAGGCGAGGTCCATGGCAGAGCGTAACAGCATCATGCCCAGCATGGCGTAGGCGCCAGTTTGTTCAGTCAGGATCACTCCGGTTCTCGAGGTGATTTCAACACAGCTTGCCTCAAGTAACGCCCAGAGCTTGGC
>JAEKFU010000452.1 GCA_016522385.1 Pseudomonadota bacterium | reverse complement strand
CGATACCGGTTTGTCTACTTCGATTCCAGGGGCAACGGATTGTCAGACTGGGACTCTCGTAGTGCTGTCAGTCACTGTCCGCTGTACCTCTGAAAACCACCGTCAGGCTGAAGGGAATTTTTGACCCTAAGGAGACATCTGGAGCAATCCACACGAGATGGAACAGCTGCCGCCAATCTGTTAGGCTCCCACGGCAGGGAGAGCAGCTTTGGAACGGCGCCTTACCGTCATACTTGCCGCTGATGTGGTCGGTTATTCACGTCTCATGGGGGAAGACCAGGCCGGTTTACTGTTGCATTAGCTCTGATACCGCCTACCCAGCAGGCCATCGACCGAGATGGCGCCGGCGCCTTTTATGATCAAATAGACGAGGGGGAAGACCCACAGGAGACGCTGGTCGAGGATGACGCCGTCCTGGATGCGGTCGAAAATAGTGCCGATGGTTTTGGCATCGGCACCGTGGCCGGTGATGTCGACAATGCTCATGACAACGATGAAGCCGATCATGGCAGCCGACGACAGGCGAGTGAACAGGCCGATCAGGATGAGGGCGGGTAAGATAAACTCAGCATAGGTGCCAAGCAGGACGATGAGCGTATCGAGAGCCGACAAGGCATCTGAATCATAGCCGACGGCTTCGAACTTCTTCGGGAAGATCTGAGCGTAAGCGCCTGTCGATGGCGAGAAAATGCTGTCGCCAATCTTGGTCTTGGCGGAGTTCCAGAAGAACAGCATGGTGACGCTGGAAAACACCAGCCGGGCCAGCAGGCCAAGCGCCCAGCCATCAAGTGCGCGTTCAATGCCGCCGAAGACTGCATTGTGCAGGGTGGTGAGTTTGGATATGATGCCGCTCATTGTTGTGCTCCGACTAGGCAATAGCTGATCGCGATCCGGCTTTCCAGAAGGCTCGAGATGCAGGTCGCGAGATCGAATTGAGGGTTGGTGGCGCCGGCTTCTGCAGCAGCTCCCAGGGGAGCGCCTTCGGCCAGTACGGTCAGGAACTGGATGCTACCCGGCGGCAAGCGGTGCATCTCAACGGTGAGTTCGGGGCGGGCAATTAAGATGGCTTCACCATGTTCGGGGAGCGCCGGCCGGTTGGCTTCGTTTGAGGCGTTGTTCCATTCCCACAATGACAGTGCCGGATAGGTCGCCTCTAGCAACCTGAGAGACGGGTGGAACACAACACTGAGGTTCGCCAGGTCTTCCGGTGCAGTCGCGCCGAGGAAGTTGTCCGGCAGGGGCTCGTCATCAGCGGCGTGATAGGCCTGGCGCCGGTAGAGTTCGAGCTGGGCAACCTCGGGCAGATAGGCCAGATGAGCGACGGGCGTGAAGCCACGCAGGAAATCCGGAAACGCCTCGCCATAGAACATCAACAGCGGCGAGGTAGGCGGATGGGCGCGGACAAAATCGCGCGCCATGGCAGCAAAGAACTCTGCGCCGACGATCTTCTGGATCACCGGGAAGGCGGTCGCCATCGCTTCGATCAGGCTAACGGTGACATTGTTCCTGTAAACGGCAAAACGCTTGGGCGCCGGCGCGCCATTCGGGTCGACCACGCCTTGAGGTACCGGGATGTCCGGGTTCAGTAAGGCTTGCGCGAAGTCAGCCTGGCGGTGTTTAAGCGGCATGGGAGTGCTGTTTCGCGGCGCTGCGCAGAACGGCATCTGCGCGCTCAACGTCCTTAAACAGGGTTTGCCAGTCCGGCACGTCGTTGTCCCACTCGATCAAGGTCGGCCGTGGACCGATGCGCGCAATGAGGTTCTCATAGAGCGACCAGACCAGGTCGGCGACTTCGCGGTCGTGGGCATCGATCAGAAGCGGTGCGCCGTCATCGTCTTCATCCTCAGCGTGGCCGCCCAAATGGATTTCACCGACCACCTCGACCGGAAACTCGTCCAGATAGCCTTCGGCGCTGTAGTGCTGGTTGTTGGCGGAGACATGGACGTTGTTGACATCAAGCAACAGGCCGCAGCCGGTGCGCTCGACAATCTGTCTGAGGAATTCGATCTCGTTCATGTCGCTTTCATCAAAGGCGACATAGGTCGACGGGTTTTCCAACAGCATGGGTCGGCCAAGATAGTTCTGCACCTGGTCGATATGTTCTGCAACGCGAGAGACGGTCTCTTCGGTGTAGGGCACCGGCAACAGGTCGTTCAAAAAGCCGGTGTCATGGGTGCTCCAGGCCAGGTGCTCCGAGAACAGGCCGGGGGCATAGCGGGTGCAAACGGTTTTCAGCCGGGCGAGATGATCCTGGTCCAGCGGCTGCTCGGAGCCGATCGACAAGCCAACGCCGTGGCAGGAAATCGGATAGCGGTCGCGGATCTGTTTGAGCGCATGGTGCGGCGGGCCGCCATCGCCCATATAGTTTTCGGCATGGATTTCAAACCAGCCGATGTCGGGCGCATTCTCCAGAATGTTCTCATAATGGCACGCCTTCAGCCCCGCGCCGGCGCGGGCCGGGATGTCTGCAGGCGTTGAAAAGTGCTGTTCCGACATTTGAAACTCTGTATTCGACACAATAGGGGTCCCGCCGGACCCTCGTGGTTCTGAAGAAAAGGCCCGGCGAGGAAATGTCAGTCGCCGTTAGGTCGGCAGGTCGCGCTCGAGGGCTTCCAAAGAGCCTTTGCGCTCGGTGCCGTCTGCCTGTTTGGGCAGCTCAATGGTGGTGCAGGTGCCTTCGGGGACCAGCGTCCAGGCGTTGCCCTGATAGTCTATCGTGGAAGTGCCAGCGCAGGTGGTGCCGGGGCCGGCGGCGCAATCGTTCTGGCCAGCCAGTGAAACACCGTAGCATTTTTCCTTGCCGGCAGCGGCTGCCGGGGTGGTTGAAACGCTGGCGGCAGTGAGCGCGGTTGCAACGGCAGCAGCAAGCGCCATGTTGGTTGTGGTTACGACTTTCTTGGTCATGGGATTAGACCTCTTTTCAGTTTCATGTTGGGCCGAGTTCAGCAATTGAGAACCCGCACTTGGGGGGCGGGGGAGCGCCTTGCTGCGAATTTGTCAACGCAGCAGGACATTCGTTCCATTAATTTCCGACCGGGGCAAGGCCATCATAGGTGCCATCATTGGCTTTGATGGCGGTCCATGTCTTGCTGGACGCGGCGGCGGCTTCTTTGATCTTCCAGTTGGTGTTGGCAGTTGTGATATGGCCGGCGATGTCCTTTTCCCAGAAGCCGACAACGTTCGGCGTGATGTTCAGGTAGAGCTTGCCATTGACAATGCGCCACAGGTTCGGGTTGGCTGGAACCTTGCCGCCCTGGGCCAGGCCGTAGGCGCAATGGCCGTCGTACTGCGGGGCGTATTTGGCCGGGTCAGCCTTGAATTTTTCAGCATTTGCCGCGGTTGAGAAAGCCCACTTGGCACCGTTGTATTCAACAACGTGCTGCTTGCTGCCTTTGATGGCGCGCGGCTGGGACTGGCCAACGGCCACCTGCTTGAGGCCGAGATAGGCCACGACATCATAGCCGCTGACGGCATAGCCGGTTTCATCGATGTATTGCGGGCCGGCAAAGGCGGCACCGCTCATCAGGGTCAAGGCAAAGGCAGCGGAAACGGAAGCTTTATGCATGGTTTACTCCTGGGTCTCTCATTTGAGGGGTAATAAGGCCCACTTGGCCGGCGGTCCTTTATGTTGGGGGTTTCTTTTCGTTGTGGGCTCAATCAATACAATGGTTATTCGCTCGAAAGCTCATGACATTTGATCAACAAGATGAGAGAATTCGGTGGCTGGGATTTGGTATTTTCGGGATTTTTACCGCTGGTATTGAGGTTTAGCGGTTTGATCTGGTGCTTTGAGCCAGCGGGCAAGGGCGTCAAAACTAGCTCGCGACCAGCGGTGTTCGGGTTTGATGAGCAAGGTCTGGACGTGCAATCTGTCCAGCCAGCTGCGCACGGTTGCGCAACTAACTCTGGTCCATTGTCGGATCGAATGTGTTCCGGTGGTCCATGCCTGAGGAACAGTTTTGCCAACACATGCAGCACATCCTGGCTGTTCAGTTTACGCCTCACATGGATCTCCAGACATTCGTAGGTGCACTCATCGATGACATTGGGCCCTTCACGGCGCCAGATGCGCTTTTGTACCTGAGCGCGGTCGTGCACAATCGAGAATACGAAACGGCTGCCGATTCAAGTGATTTCAAACAGCGATTGTTGCTTTGGAGCATGGTCGTTCCCCTATACTTCACCTCCTTCTTCGACCGCAGCCGATCCCCACGAACCCTAGTTTTAGGAAGTGTGCAAGGGAGTGAAGATGTCTGTTAATGGCACTTAATCCCCGTGCCAGTCTGCAGCTGAGCGTCCGCTGTTCCTTCAATTGTGTTGCAGAACTCGACGCTGTTTTGGTTTTGGACGTC
>JAEKFU010000646.1 GCA_016522385.1 Pseudomonadota bacterium | reverse complement strand
GGACCAATCGGCTCAAAATCCCCTGCTCAAGATGCACAATTTTATTTCGATGCAGTCGGCCACTCGCAAGCGCGTCTTGGATTTAAAGACCCACCGGCGCCCCGAATGCTACCGGCTGTTTACCGAGTTCGACGATTAGGCAGATTCCCGTCTTGCACAAGTCGTATCAGCACTGAAACCGCCTGCTCGAGATCGTCGAGATCCATGGCCTCATCCGGGTTGTGGCTACCATTGGCATTGCGAACAAACAGCATCGCCGTGGGAATGCCGGCTGCAGCTAGTACGGCAGCGTCATGTCCGGCACCGCTCGGCATCCGCATTGTCGGCACACCGGCCTTGCGGGCGCACGCATCCAGCAGATCGAGCAACTCCGGTGCCATACGCGCAACGGGCCATGAAAATTCAGGGCCGAATTCAATAGTCGCTCCGTCTGCAAGATCGGTCGCATCTGTGATTCGAGCGAGCTCGCTCCGCAACTCATCCAGCACATCTGCGAATTCGCTGCGCACGTCCAGGGAGAAATCGAGCTGGCCGGCGACGCGACTGCCGCCATGCAACGTCGCGTCGGTCGCCACCTGTCCGAAGGTGATGGTCGCCGAGCGGCCGGAAGCCTCGATTTGGTCCCAAGTCGTCTCCAGACGATTGATCAGGTTGTTGAATGCCAACACCGCATCGCGCCGATGACCGCGCGGCGTTGCACCTGAATGCGCCCAGTCCCCGGTCACCTTCGCCTGCATGTGACGGAATCCGCCATTGATCGCGGTGACCAGACCAATCGGAAGATTTTGGTCAATCAGAACCGGACCTTGTTCGATATGCACTTCGAGGAAAGCGCCGATCCTCTCTGGCTGGAATTGCGCCACACCACGACGGATTGGTTCAGGATCGAACCCGGCCGCACGCATATGATCGGCAAGACTAATGCCGGTGTCCAAGCGCGGCACTTCAAGCAGTTGCGAATCGAGCATGCCGAGCGCTGCACAGCTTCCCAGATAGGAGATCGGAAACCACGCGGCCTCTTCGCCCCGAAAAGCCGTCACAGCGACATCTTGTGGCGGGGTCACGTCGTGGGTGACGAGCTCGGCAATCACCGCAAGACCGGCAATGACTCCAGCCGCACCGTCATAGTTTCCCCCATGCGGCACCGAATCAAGGTGTGAGCCGAACATCACGCACCGCCGGTCCCAGTCGGCACCCGGCAGTGTCATGGAAAGGTTGCCGGCAGCATCAATTGCGATTTCGCAGCCAAGTGTTTTCGCCTCGCGCCGGATTAGATCATGCGCGAATTGCTCGCCAACACCGTAAGCAGCCCGCGTGACACCGGGCGGATCTGCGGTGCTGCACGCTAGTTCGGCAAAAACGCGCTCGCCAAGGTCTCTGCTTGCGGTCATGACACAGCGTATCTAACCTTCCGGTTCACCTAGAAACCCGTAAATTCTGTACTGCAAAGAGCAATCCTAAATGTCAAATGTCCGGAACTTGCCAACGCGCGATTTGATCGGTTACCGCAACCAGCTACCGCACGTGACGTGGCCGGGCCAAGCGCGTATTGCCGTCAATTTTTGCATAAATTACGAAGAAGGCGGCGAACTATGCGTGCTTAACGGCGATGACCGCTCGGAAGTGCGCCTGTCTGATGTCGCCGTTGATGCACGAATTGGCCGCCGCGACCTCAACATTGAATCAAGCTATGAGTATGGTGCCCGTGTCGGCTATTGGCGGCTCCTCAAGGCGTTCAGCGATCGCGGTCTCAAGGCAACGGTCAATCTTGTCGGCCTTGCAGGTGAACGGAATCCGCATCCGCTAGAGGCGATGATCGAAGCCGGCTTTGATCTTCAATCGCACGGTTGGCGCTGGATCGACCATGACACCCTTACCGAGGACGAGGAACGCGAGCAAATTGCCAAGGCCGTCGAGCAGGTCAGGGCGCTGACGGGTGCACCGCCGCTTGGCTATTATGCCGGTTTGCCATCGATAAACACCCGGCGCCTTGTCGCCGAAACCGGTAATTTTCTATACGATTCAGATGTTTATAACGATGACTTGCCATATTGGTCGCAGGATTATCCCAATTTGCTCCTGATCCCATACTCGCTCGATACCAACGACTCTCGCTTTGGACGCGGCGAACGCTGTTATCAGGTCGGCGGCGAGTTTTTCACCTACCTCAAAGACACCTTCGATCAGCTATATGCGGAAGGTGAGGTCGGCCCGAAAATGATGACCATCGGCCTGCATGCTCGCCTTCTCGGCCGTCCGGGTCGTATCGGTGCTCTGCACCAGTTTCTGGACTATCTTGGCGAGCATGACCGGGTCTGGCTATGCCGCCGAGGCGATCTGGCGCGCTACTGGGCAGAGCACTATCCCCGTGAGATGCAGGTTAAGTGAGGCAATCAGTTCGCTGCCCGCGGCTCGCTTCTCATTAACCGTACTGCCAAACCTGCTGTAGAGCCGAGGACGCGCGGTTTACAACTCGTTATCCGATGTGCCATGCTGCAGTTGCATTACAGATATGCGATTGGCGCAATGATCGAGCTGATCTTGCGGGTGTGTGGGGCGCGATCCAAAAACTGATAGACTTTGATACAGGGAGTAAATGATGAACAAGAAAGTTACGGGAGGCATCGTCTGCGGTGACGTGGGCTACGATGACCTAAATCCGATGGACAAGAGCATCGTTACTGGTGCCTTGCGCCGCGGCGCGACTCGCCGCGAGGTGATGGGCTACCTGATTGCGTCAGGCGCAACGATCGCTGCCGCTGGCAGCATTGTGACCGGCGCAACGGATGCGCTAGCCCAAACACCAAAAAAGGGCGGAAACATCCGTTTTGCCTGGGATCTGCATGGCCCCTCGGACACGCTGGACCCAATCCTGTTCACATCCTCACTCGATTATGGCCGTGGCCGGTTGAACTACAACAACCTGTGCCGTTTCCGTGAAGACCTGACTGTCGGACCGGAGCTGGCTACCGAATGGGAAGCCAATAAGGACGTCACAGAGTGGACATTCAAATTGCGCAAGGGCGTCGAATGGCATGACGGTTCCAAGTTCTCTGCCGATGACGTCATCTATTCCATGAACCGCCATCTTGGCGAAGACTCGGCATCGAAGGCCAAAGTGCTGGTCGCCGATGTCAAGGAATGGGTCAAGGTCGACGATTTAACGGTCAAGGCCAAGATGAGCGCGCCAAATGCCGAACTGCCGATCATTCTTGGCACATTCCACTTCAAAATCGTCAAGAACGGTACGACGGATTTCCAGAATCCGACGGGAACCGGTCCATATGTCCTGAAGGAGTTCAAGCCTGGTGTGCGCTCAGTCCATGCGCGCAACGACAATTACTGGAATACAGACCACGAAGGACCCTATATCGATCAGTTCGAGGCTTTCGGCATCACTGACAACGTGGCCCGCATCAACGCGCTGATATCCGGCGATGTTCAGATGGTGGCGCAGGTCGATCCTAAGGCCTACGGTCAGGTTGAGCAATCGCCGAATGTCGAGCTGTTTGCGGTAGCCTCAGGGGCCTATCCAACGATCTCGTGCATGCTTGACAAGGACCCTGGCAACAAGCCGGGCTTCGCTACCGGACTTAAGCATCTGCAACGCCGCGATCGTGTCCTGAAGGTGATCCAGAAAGGACGTGGCTCGCTTGGCAACGATCAGCCGGTTGGTCCAGCGTATGGCGCCGATTGGTGCAAGGAAGTCAACGATCCGCCGATCCATGCCTATGATCCGGACAAGGCCAAACATCACATCAAGAAGTCAGGTGTCACCTCTGCACAATTGCATGTTGCTGAGGTGTATCCGGGAATGACCGATGTCTGCCTTATGCTTCAGCGCGAATGCGCGAAGATCGGTTTCACTCTTGACATCAAGAAAGTGCCGAATGACGGCTATTGGGGCGCCGTCTGGATGAAGCAGCCGATGAACGTGTCGTCCTGGAACATGCGCCCGAGTGCCAACATCATGATGACGCTCGCTTATAAGAGCGATGCACCGTGGAACGAGACCTCGTGGAAGAACGAGCGCTTCGATCAGTTGCTCGCCATGGCCCGTGCCGAACTTGACGACGCCAAGCGCCACGAAATGCACTGCGAAGCCCAAAAACTTTGTGCCGAAGGCTCCGGGTCGCTTATCCCGACTCACCGCGCCTATGTCGACGCGAAGTCCAAGAGCCTCAAGGGCTTCCCGCGCGTTCCGATTGCCGCGTTCGGTGGCATGGAATGGCCGGAGTTCATCTGGCTCGACGCGTAAGGTTGGTCGTGACGATACTGCGTCAGTCCGTCGCCTTGAAGACGGGCTGACGCCACTTACCGCTTCCTTATCAGGGCCAGCGTCTTCGCGTTTTAATGGCTTCGAATGAAGAACAATTAGGAAAGCGGCAGCTGCGGGGAGGGTGATTTTTAGCTATGATGTGGCAAATGGTGTTGCGGCGGATTGGCATCGGCATCGTACTCATTTGGGTCGTGTCCGTACTAATATTCGCGCTGACTCAAGTCTTGCCGGGAGACGCGGCCCAAATTCGTTTGGGCCAGGATGCAACAGCTGAGTCGCTTGCCGCTTTGCGCAAACAGTTGGGGCTCGATAAACCTTGGTATCTGCAATATTTCTCTTGGATCGGAAGCCTTGTTACAGGCGATCTCGGGATTTCGGCGGCTGGTGGTGCAACAATCTCGAGTCTGATCGGCAACAGGATCGGCAACACGTTATTCATGACGTCTGTCGTAACCCTGATTTCCGTGCCGTTGTCCGTTTTGCTCGGACTACTTGCAGCCATGTTCCCGGGCCGACTTGTTGACCGGATTGTCACATCAACGACACTGGGGCTCATTGCGGTTCCAGATTTCTTCGTCGCCATCTTTCTCATTCTCTTCTTGGCCGTGCAGCTTGGACTTGTACCGGCGGTTTCATACTTGAGCGGCACCGAAGGTTTCTGGAAATCGGTTTATGTGCTGGCACTGCCCATCGGAACTCTTGTGATCGTCGTATCCGCCCAAATGATCAGAATGACCCGGGCCGGTATCCTGAACGTCATGGGCTCGCCCTACATCGAGATGGCGATCCTCAAAGGCGTGCCGCGCAAGCGTATTATCCTGCGCCATGCGCTGCTCAATGCGATTGGGCCGATCGTCAACGTCATAGCGCTGAACCTGGCTTATCTGGTCAGCGGTGTCGTGATTATTGAAACGATCTTCGCCTATCCGGGGCTTGCCAAACTGATGGTCGACGGCGT
>JAEKFU010000379.1 GCA_016522385.1 Pseudomonadota bacterium | reverse complement strand
GTCCTCAACCGGGGCGATCACCTCGGCGCGGCTTTGCAGAAAGATGTTCTGCAGATAATAGGCCCGCACGCCGGCCTGCTCGTCTTCCAGCAAATCAGGATAACTGGAAATTGAAATATCATGCTCGAGCAGTTGCTCTTTGAGGGTGAGGAATGTCGACTTGGCTGTTGATTGAATGTCACGAAGCATCGCCACGGAGTCTCGGATTTGATCCTGCGGGCTGCGGCCATCGACGGTGAGTTCATGTATGCCGGCGCCGACCTGCTGTTTCAGGCCGCCGATGCGCTTCATGAAAAATTCGTCCAGGTTACTGCCGACAATGGCCAGGAACTTCACGCGTTCCAACAGCGGCGTGCGGTCGTCTTCGGCCTCGTGCAGAACACGCTTGTTGAACTCAAGCCAAGTCAGTTCCCGGTTCAGGTAAAGTTCGGGAGCCTTCAGGTTCTTGCCGGTCTCGGCTTCTGAACGGGCGGCCTTTTCGGCGGCTTCCTTGGCCTTGAGAGCGGCGCGTTCCGCATCCGCCTTCGATGCGGCGGCCGCGTGGGCGGCGGCGGCAGCGGTTTCCAGTTTTTCGGCTGCCTTGGCCGACGCGCGCGTATCGTCCAGAGCCGCTTTCGTCGCTTTGCGGGCCAGATCGACTGACACCTTGGTCTCGGCCAACTTCTGCCCCGTTGGCCCTTTTCGGCCACCTGCAGCAGCCTCTGCCTTGCGCGCCGCCACTTCGGTCCGCTTCACTGCCTGTGCGGCCTCCTCGACCTTACTCGCCGCCGCCGCGGCCTCTGCCTTGGCCTCGCTGGCCAGCGCCGTGACCCTCATTGCCGCGGCTTCAGCAGCCGCCTCCCGGGCCTCTGCCTGTTTGGCGAGTTTGGCAAAACGCCGCTTGGCTGCCTTGATCGTAGCCGACTCCGGCTTTCTGGCCCTTTCAGCTTGCACGACCTCGATTTCCGCACCCTTTGCCTTGGCGCCGGCCTTGATCGCAGCTCTCTCCGTTTCGCGTGCCTTCGTGGCAGCAGCTTCACTCTCGGTGGCCAGTTTCACAGCACGCATCGCCATTTCCTCGGCGGCCAGAGCAGCTTTTTTTGCAATTTTCGCTTCCTTGTCCGCGGTCGCGACGGCACGGCTGAGCGCAGATCTCGGACGGCCGCGCTCCGCCTCAGCCAGGGTGTCGCTGGTCGCGGCCTTGGTCTTGACAACGGACTTTGCGGCGCACGTCGTCTGATCAGCCGCCTTGAACGCCTTCTTTCTGGATTTGGCCGCCGCCACAGTTGCCTTGCTGGCCTCTGTCTTTGCCGCGCTGGTCGCCGGAGGAAGAAGGTTCTTCTCAACCTCCTCGGCACTCATCTTGCTCAATTGCGGAGTTTCGGTCTTGCGCATAATAAATCCGTTTCCGGGAGACGTTCCCCCCTCAAGTGACGCAGAAATTGCGTTTGCGGTGCCGGCCCTGATCGAGGCGGTCGCTGCAGGCCTGGCGCGCCAATATGTTTGTTATTGCCAGCGTGCGGGCACCATCACCTCGTTGTAAGCCTTGCGCCTTGATCTGGGTCAACTGACTGTGTGCGCCAACGACCTATCCGCTTCGGTCTCCCGCTGGCGGTCGGGCGCGAGCAGAAGGAATTTGTCAATAGGCTGCCTAATTTGCTGAGACAGGTGAATGTATCGGTGATCGCATGAGTGTCGTTGCACGATGTGAGCCTGGCTGAGTTTGGTGAGAACCTAGAGCGTGTCTGCTTACAAATGATGGCCGGAAGAAATCAGGGTTCGATGCGCAAGACAGCTCCAAATTCACTATGGATCAAAGGCTGAATGCGTCCAACGGACAACAGCAGGTGGCACTTTTACCTCGAACCGGAGGAGTCCATTGTGGTCTCGGTTGCCTTCCTTATCAGCCTCCTCAATAGCCTGTGCGAAAGAGGCCGCAAGAAACTCAATAATTCGGATAAGCTCACTAATGTTAATTGTCTGGGTTTCCACTGAAAGCTCAATGTGGTCGACATCACCGTGAATCTCACGTCCAGCAGGGTTCACAACGGGCACACCTTTGCATTTGGCGAGCCGTCCAGGGACATACGCCTGAATCGAAAATTTCTCTTCGGTGAGAAGTCGGAACCAAGACACTGAGCCCCAAACGGGAATCCCAATCGGGGCATTGTCCCAAACTTGGTCTTCAACGCGCTGAATGTGATTTCGAAAATCAGGAATCTCGTTTGCACTGTTCAGAAAGCCCTGGAGGTCGGGCGTCTTCCTTAGTCCGGGCGTGTGCTCCAACAGCGTACGTAATCGCTTTGCGTGGTCGATGATCACCCAGCAATCGAGCATAACGGCATTCATCAATTCAGTATCGTGCTTATCGGGCTTATCCCGGCACAACGTATCGAGTAAACGCCTATAAGTGAGACTGATGAATTTGAAGGATTCTTCGACGCCGTCTAGAAGAAGCTCTTGCTTTCGTCGCAGATTCGAATTCATTCAACTAACAATGACTAGATGGACTTGCGTTTATGTTATTGATTTACCCCGATAGTCAATTACGCAATTTGATTTGATATTTTTCCTCCCTTGCGCGGATTGACCGGCCTGTGTCAATAGCTGGGCATGATCAATCGCATTTGTTCTCGTCATGACGACGTCTCGATGACCGCAGCCCACCCCGGGGGGAAAGGCCTTGGGGACGGACGATCTGCCGGCTAATTCGGTGCATTCCTTCTTGGCCGTTTTGCGCCCGATAACCGTTCACGGTGGTGATGCGCAATTTGAGATCGCCACGCCGCAATCCAATCGACACTGGAATCTGAAATTATTGCGGAAGTCTAACGAAAGCCCGGAACGCACATTGGGTGCCAAATTCGACCATGCGAGGAGCGTTTGCTACAGTTTCTCCACGAGTGGAACCGGTTCGCGTACTGACAGGAATGCCCAAATCTCTCGAGTAAGCTGATTGGCATTTTCACGCAACCGATGGAGGCGTATTTCAAGCTTGATTTCCCACGCCAGATCACCAGCCGGCGTCAACAGGCCCGCTTCCAAATCAGGCGTAATCAGGCTCCTGGGCAACCAAGCGACGCCGAGGCCTTCACGTGCCCTTATCCGCAATGCTCCGGCCATTGAATTCTCGTAGACAACCCTCAACCTGCTGTTGAGATTGTTTGCGGCGAGCAACGGCTCAATGTGCTGGCTGATTGGCGCGTTTGCGCCGAACCTGAGGTAGGGAATCTCAAGTGAAGATTGGTTGCTTAAGTCAAACAGCGGCAAACCGTCCGATCTGCGTCTACATACCGGTAACAAGGTGTCGTGCCCGATAATGACGGACTGCAATGTAGGAGTTACGTCGACAGTCGGCGCATATTCGCTAGCATAGGCGATAACGAAGTCTACCTCGCCATCTTTGAGATCTTTCAGACAGTTCGGGAGGTCATCCGCGCGCAACCGTGAAATGATCGGCCCGAAGGCATTTTCAAAAGCCTGCAACCAAACCGGATAGAACCTCCAGCTGATTGAATGCTGCGCGCCGAACGTGACGATGTATTTGTCCGGCAAGGATTGCGCCTCGCGTATCTGGTTGCGCTCGCTTTCAAGGCGCGCCAGGGCCTGCTGACCAGCTTCCAGCATCTGAACACCGGCGCTCGTCAGCATAGCTGGATGCTTTGAGCGGTCGACAAGCATGACCCCAACCCAGGATTCGATTGCCTTGATCCGGCGGCTGAATGCCGGCTGGCTGATGTTCCCGAGCTCTGCGGCCTGCGAGAAATTGCCGGTCTGGGCGAGATTGCCGAGATCCCGGAACCAGGAAAAATCCATAGCCTGTCCTTGTTATGCAAGTTTTGCATGATGTTAGGCGAACATAACATTGGAAGCAAAGTCCCATTTGCGACAGGTTGACCTGCAGCAACCAGTAAGCGGGTTTACATGGATCTGGCCGCACAAGCTTCGCTGGATATGACGCAGATCGATTTCGACCGGTATGCCCGGGTAGCTCTGTGCCACCAGCCCACGCCGATCGAACCGATGGTGAGACTGGGCGAACTGCTTGGCGGACCGAACCTGTTCATTAAGCGCGATGACTGTACGGGGCTGGCCACGGGCGGCAACAAGACCCGCAAACTGGAATTTCTCGTCGGTGAGGCGCTTAGTCAGAATGCCGACATGCTGGTCACCCAGGGTGCCGTCCAGTCCAATCATGTCCGGCAGACGGCAGCCGCCGCCTGCCGGGTCGGCCTGAAGTGCCATGCATTGCTCGAGCGCCGGGTGCCGCACCGCGGTGGTGACTATGAGCAGACCGGCAATGTCTTCCTGGATCGGATCTTCCGAGCGACGCTTGAGTTCCGCCCGTCGGGCCTGGACATGAATGCTGAAGGTGAGGCTGTCACGGAGCGCCTGCGCGCGAAAGGGCACCGCCCCTATTTCATACCAGGAGGCGGCTCGAACGCGACTGGAGCGCTGGGTTATGCGTCCTGCGCCCAGGAAATCCTTCTGCAATGCAAGAGCCTCGAGGTTTCCTTCCAATGGCTTGTCATGGCGACTGGGAGCACCGGCACGCAAGCCGGGCTGGTTGCCGGTTTCCATGCTCTGACCCGAAACCTTCCGGTTATGGGGATCAGTGTCCGCCAGCCTCGCAAGCGGCAGGTGGTGGCTGTTCATGACCTAACGAGGAAAACCCTGGAAAAGCTGAAAGCGCCGACTATTCCCGTGAGCAAGATTGTTGTCGATGACGGCTATGTCGGCGAAGGTTATGGCATCCCCGCAGAGTCGACACTCGAGGCCATTGCACTGACCGCGCAGTATGAGGGCATTCTTCTCGATCCGGTTTACTCAGGCAAAGGCATGGCGGGCCTGATCGGTTTGATCCGTCAGGGCTTTTTCAAGCCTTCCGACAATGTCTTGTTCCTGCACACAGGCGGCTCATCAGCCCTCTTTGCTTACGAAAACGCAATCATGACTGATCAGGCTTGAACTTTTTGAACCGCCGGAGGCCTCCGGCAAATGGACCGTTGAAGGGAGGAACCTATGAAAAACACTATCAGGTCATTCACATTGGCTGCAGCTATGGGGCTCGTCTCTGTGCCGGCACTCTGCGCAGAGAAGGTCAATATCGGCACGCCGTCCTGGACCGGCGCGCAGGCCATCGCTCATCTGCTAAAAGCTGTTGTCGAGATGCGTATCGGCGGCGAAGCTGGGCTGGTACCAGGCAACAATGCAACGATCTTCCAGGCGATGGATCAGGGTAAGGGCGACATCGATGTCCACCCCGACGTTTGGCTCCCTAACCAGGAAGCCTTTACCAAGAAATATGTGGACGGCGCAAAAACCGTCACGCTTTCCGAGAACCCTTATGAAGGCAATCAAGGTTTTTGTGTATCCAAAAACTTCGGTGAAGCCAACAAGATCACCGACATCGCCGACCTCGGCCGTCCAGACGTTGCTGCGAAAATGGACAGCGACGGCGACGGCAAGGGTGAAATGTGGATCGGTGCTCCGGGTTGGGCATCGGCGAATGTGAACCAGGTCAAGGTGCGCGACTATGGCCTGCTCGACTTCATCGAGCCGGTCCGCGCCGAGGAAAGCGTAAAGACGGCCCGCGTTAAGGACTCGATTGCAAAGAACGAAGGTTATGCCTTCTACTGCTACAAGCCACACGCGATCTGGTACATGTTTGACGTCTACATGCTGAGCGAGCCGAAATTCGACCCGGCAAAGTACGTCATGTTACAACCTTCCGATTCACCTGACTGGTATGAAAAGTCAATGGTGGCCACCAAGGATGCCCTGAAAAACGTTCAGATCGCCTGGTCAAATTCCCTCAAGGAGCGTTCGCCGGCCATCGTGGAGTTCTTCGAGCGCTTTTCGCTCACCGCCGATGACGTCAGTGGCTTCGCCTATGAAATCTCCGGTAAGGGTCGTGACCCGGCAGAAGTCGCAAAGGAGTGGGTGACCAACAATCCAAAACGCGTCGACGCCTGGCTGGGTCTGTAACTTCCCGCATCTGACAACCGTGACGGTATCAGCTTTCGAGGCTGATGCCGTCGTGGCCTGATCCGCGACGAAGAGATGATGGTCGAGCTTACGGAGAACCTGGTGTCGTCAGAGCCGCAACGAGACAACTCCGAGACAGTCATCGAAATCTCCAATGTCTGGAAGATTTTTGGCGACAATGCCGAAGCCGCCTTGCGCGCCATCCAAAATGATGGGCTTTCGAAGGCAGACGTCTTGGCTCAGTACAACGCCGTTGTTGGCGTGGCCGATGTCAGCCTGTGCGCCAACCGCGGTGAGATCTTTTGTGTGATGGGTCTGTCCGGCAGCGGCAAGTCCACACTGGTACGCCATTTCAATCGCTTGCTAGAGCCGACCACTGGTCGCATCTTCATCGAGGGCACCGATGTCATGGCGCTCGGCCAAAGCGAGCTGCAAAAATTCCGGAACCGCAAGATCGGCATGGTGTTCCAAAATTTTGCCCTGCTGCCGCACCGCTCTGTCCTCGACAACGTGGCGATGCCACTGGAAATCCGTCAAGTCAACAAGAACGACCGGCTCCGCCAGGCGGCAAAGATTCTCGATATTGTGGAGCTCGGCGCGTGGGGCAACAAGTTCGCGCATGAATTGTCCGGCGGCATGCAGCAACGTGTGGGCCTGGCCCGTGCCCTGGCCGCAGACCCTGATGTGCTGTTGATGGACGAACCGTTCAGCGCCCTCGACCCCCTAATCCGCCGCCAGTTGCAGGACGAGTTTCTCGGCCTGTCGCAAATCCTGAAGAAGACCACGGTCTTCATCACCCACGACTTGGATGAGGCCGTACGGATCGGGGACCGCATCGCAATCATGCGTGACGGCCGCGTCGTGCAGATCGGCTCCGCTGAAGAAATCGTGATGAACCCGGCCGACGACTATGTTGCGGACTTCGTTGCCGGAATCTCGCGCTTGAAGGTGGTGCGGGCGCACGCCGTCATGCAGCCATTGGTAAAGCACAAGTCCGGCGGCGGAAAGATCCCGAAGAACGCGCCGCGTGTGAACGAGAGCGAAGCACTCAGCATGCTGATCCATCTCGCGATTGACGACGATTCCCCGATTCTTGTTGAGGATGGTGGTGTCGATGTTGGCGTCATTACCCGCCGGGACATCTTGCGCACGGTGATCGAGGGGACAGAGGTGTCATGAACGAGGTATTAGAGAACCCCCTGGCGGCGACAGACCCTGAGAAAAATGCCGAACTGGAAAC
>JAEKFU010000362.1 GCA_016522385.1 Pseudomonadota bacterium | reverse complement strand
AAACTTCCGATGCGCTCAACCAGATCACGACGATGATCAAGCAGACTGCGGAAAGCTCCGCCCGTGCATCGCAAGCCGTCTCACAGGCCAAGAGTGGCGCTGAAGATGGCGGCAAGGTCGTCCGCAGCGCGACAGAGGCAATGGCCGGCATCGAAAGCTCGTCTAAGCAGATCAGCCAGATCATCCACGTGATCGATGAAATTGCATTCCAGACAAACCTGCTGGCCCTTAATGCCGGTGTCGAGGCGGCCCGCGCCGGCGATGCAGGCAAGGGCTTCGCGGTTGTCGCATCGGAGGTTAGAAGCCTGGCACAGCGTTCTGCTGAAGCTGCAAAGGAAATCAAGGAACTAATTACCGACTCCACGGCACATGTCGAGGGTGGCGTGCAACTGGTCGCGGAAACCGGCAATGCACTAGAAAAAATCGTCTCTGAAGTCAGCGCGATTCACGATGTGATTTCTGCAATTTCGATCAGTGCACAGGAGCAGGCCAACAGTTTGCTGCAGGTCAATGCGGCAATGAAGGACATTGACCGCAATACCCAACAGAACACGGTCATGGCCCAGGAAGCAACGGCCAACAGCCATACGTTGACCAATGAAACGCAGAGCCTGATGGCGCTTGTAAGATCATTCAAAGTCGGCGCGTGCCAGCCGCAAAGTGATCTCAGCGAACCGGAAGTCAACGACGCGATGACCGTCAGTTCCCAGGTTCGGCCAAAGCCTCCTACGAATGGTGTGGCACAACTCGAAGCAATAGGCGATGCCACCGGCTTCGAGCCCGCGTGGGAGCAGTTTTAAGCCTATGGATGATGAGTCAATTCGGGTTAAGGGCAGACATGGCGGCTGGGTGCATTACTGATATCGCGCAAATCGTACGCAGGCTATCTGGAGATTCGCCCCAAGATGCGGAACGCCAACCTGCCGCCGAGAGCGTCATCCAACTCTCACAAGTGCTTGACCTGAAAGCGGCCTCCGATCTGCTGCGCGATCTCAAGGACGCACGCGGTCACAACCTCCGCATAGATGCATCCGCCGTCGAACATCTTGGCGCGCAATGCGCTCAAGCATTGATGGCGGCAGCCCGCACTTGGCGCAGCGATGGCCTGGATCTCGTAGTTTGCAATTCGTCGGACAAATTCACCGATGCATGTGTCGTGTTGGGCATCTCGCCGGTCACTTTTTGTATTTCGGAGGGAGACGATGGGGAAAACTATTCTGTCGGTTGATGACTCTGCCACTATGAGGGCGATGCTGGAGGAAACACTCAGTGAGGCAGGATTCGATGTTTTGCTTGCCAAAGACGGCGTTGACGGTTTGGAAGTTCTTGAACGCGAAACACCCCAGTTGATCATCACCGACATCAATATGCCACGGCTGGATGGATTCGGGTTCATCGAACAGGTCCGCAGATCATCCAATAACCGTGCTGTGCCAATCATCGTGTTGTCGACCGAATTCGACGAAACCAAGAAAGAGACCGCGCGCAATGCAGGCGCGACAGGTTGGATCGTAAAGCCGTTCGATCCGGAAAAGCTTGTCGGGGCAATCAATCGCCTGACCGCTTAAACTGAGGTAGCCCAGTGAGCAATCAAGGCATCATGCAGGTCTTTTTCGATGAATGTGACGAGCAACTGTCCGAGCTCGAGTCTAACCTGTTGGCCTTGGAAGGCGGCGAACACAACTTGGAGGCAATCAATGCGGTCTTCCGTGCCGTACATTCGATCAAAGGTGGTGCCGGAGCTTTCGGGATGGAAGAACTGGTTCGGTTTGCACATACATTTGAGACAATCTTGGACCAGGTCAGAGAAGGCGATTTGACACCGGATGCAACTGTTCTAAAGGCTATGCTCAAGGCGTCCGATGTCCTGACGGATCTCGTAAGGTGCGCCCGCGATGGCGAAAACGTCGCTGTGGCCGATGTCGAAATCGTGATGGAGCAGTTGAACGCCTTGAACGGTACCGAAGCCGAGAAGGAAATAGACGAATCTGACGATGACTTTGAGATCGAGTTTCAGCCGGTACCTGTTTGCCTCGATGACATTGACTGCACCGATGCAGGCGAATTTGCCAGGTTCGAAATCTCGTTCCGCCCAAGGCCGATGCTTTATGAGAATGGCAATGATGCCGTCTACTTGTTGCGCGAGTTGCGGTCGCTAGGCGAAATCGAGGTTCAATGTGATGCCGATGCCTTACCTACTCTCGATGAGATTGAGCCGGAAGGAGCATTCCTGACCTGGCAAGTGACGCTTCACACCAACAGCGATGAATCCAAGGTTCGGGAAATCTTCGAATTTGTCCAGTGGGATTGCGATTTGTCGATCTCTGCTGGGAACTCACTGGCTTGCGGCGAGGCGGGGATCCCGGACAAAGTCGAAGCCCACCTCTGCAACCCCGCTGTCGGACCGGCTGATCCAGGCCAATTCGACGCCGGCAGCGAGCATGCTGAAACGATCAATTCGGAAGCCGCAGTCGCGCCGGAAAAACCAAGCAAGTCGGCAAATATCCAGGCAACGATCCGAGTCAACTTGGAGCGGGTCGAGCAATTGATCAATCTTGTTGGTGAATTGGTGATCAACCAGGCCATGCTTGAGCAGCAGGCTGAAGTTGCAGGACTTGACCGGACATCGGCCATCTGCAGCGGCCTTAATGATCTCCAGAAACTCACCAAGGAGATTCAGGATGGCGTCATGGCGATACGGGCGCAACCGGTCAAGCCAGTATTCCAGCGCATGCACCGCATAGCCCGTGAAGCCGGCGAGGCAACTGCAAAGATCATTCGGCTGGTTACCGAGGGCGAGACGACGGAAGTCGACAAGACGGTCATCGAACGCCTGACTGACCCATTGACCCATATGTTGCGCAATGCAATCGACCACGGCCTGGAGAGCCCTGAAGCACGCGTCAGGGCCGGCAAGCCGGAAGAAGGAACCATTTGCCTTTCAGCCAACCATCGTTCAGGTCGCGTGGTCATCGAAATCGCAGATGACGGCGCAGGTATCGATCGCGAAAAGGTCAGATCGATAGCGGTCGCCAGAGGGTTAATTGAAGCAGATACCGCATTAGAAGCGGAAGACATCGACAACCTAATTTTCCGGCCTGGCTTTTCCACAGCCGAGCAGGTTTCCGATCTCTCTGGCCGTGGAGTCGGTCTGGATGTTGTGCGCCGCGCGGTAGAAAAACTCGGCGGGCGTGTGTCAATTGCTTCACAGCCGGGCATCGGCACCAAAATTACGATGAGCCTTCCTCTTACGCTGGCCGTGCAGGAAGGGATGCTCGTTGATGTTGCAGATCACACGCTAGTTGTGCCTCTGGCTGCAATTCTGGAATCCCTCAAACCCCGCAGCGACATGGTCAACGAAATCGGACTTGGCAAAAGGCTGATCAAACTCCAGGACTCATTCGTACCGCTAGTCGACGTAGCGGAAACACTGGGATTCCGAAAAGCCGGCATCGATCCAACACAAGGTGTTGCCCTGCTGGTTGAAACCCCGGGGGGCACTAGGTGCGTACTCCTGGTCGATGCCATACAGGGTCAGAACCAAGTGGTTATCAAGAGCGTGGAAAGGCATTTTAGCCGGGTGCCCGGGATCGCGGCGGCAACGATTCTCGGTGACGGCCGAGTGGCTTTGATTGCCGATACAGAAGATCTAGTTGCTCACCACCAGAGTGTGCCCGAGCGCATTGAACCCAAGCTCACAGCGATGGGGTGATATGATGACCGATGAATATCTGGACGAAAGTGGTAAAAAGCTTGAGTTCGTGTCTTTTCAGATTGGACAGCAGGAGTTTTGCATTGAAATCACGTCCGTACGAGAAATTAGAGGCTGGGCGCCAGAGACTAGCCTGCCGCATGTCCCGAGTTACGTCCGTGGTGTGATCAATTTGCGCGGAACGGTCTTACCGATCGTCGATTTGGCCGATCGCTTTGGTCTCGACGCCACAGAACCAAATGAGCGCAACGTCATTATTGTGGTTCAAATCAAGGAAAAGCTCGTTGGGCTGCTGGTCGATGCTGTGTCTGACATCATAGTCGTACCGCAAGATGAAATACAGCCAATACCCGAAGTAAACGGTGAACTTCAGCTGCAATTTGCCCAAGGCCTTTTTGCTGTTCGAAGCAGGATGTTGTGCATCATAGACCTCACGCACGTCGTCCCGGAACTTGAAAGAGGCGCTGCATGACCAATCAAACCACCGGATTGGGTGCAAGCCCCGAGCGGCCAATCGCAAAAGTAGCGCCTGCGACCCTGCCGCAAAATTCGGAAATTTCGGAACGGGACTTTGGACGGATGGCGCGCATCGTGAATCGGGCTGTCGGCATTGAACTGGAGCAGTCCAAGAGAGTCATGATACAAGCGCGGTTGAGACAGCGCTTGGCGCAGCTTAACATTGGCAGTTTCGATGATTACCTGTCATTCGTAAGTGGCCCGTCAGGTGGCGAAGAGCTGGCTATCATGGTTGCCGCTCTGACGACCGGCACAACCAGATTCTTCCGAGAAAAACACCATTTCGACCATATGACTCTCGAAGCCTTGCCGCCACTGGTTTCGAGGGCGCGCAAAGGCGGACGGGTTCGCATTTGGTCAGCGGGTTGCTCGCGCGGGCACGAAGCCTATTCGGTTGGTTTGACGGTTCTGTCGCAAATGTCCGATGCCAACGAATTTGACGTTAGGATCCTTGCTACTGACATAAACGTAAACAATTTGCGTCAGGCGCACGCCGGGGAGTTTCGTGATGATGAGTTTTCCCCTGTTGTCGCCGAGTCGCTCGAAAATTGGTTCGAGCGCGATTCCGCGCAAGATGTTGCAGAGAGCTGGATCGCCGGTAAGGAGTTGCGCGAACTGATGACGTTTCTGCCGCTGAATTTGGTTGGTGAATGGCCGATGACAGGGAAGTTTGACATCATTTTTTGTCGAAATGTCCTGATGTATTTCTCAGTTGATTTCCAGCAGTTGACTGTCGAACGGTTGGCTGATGCACTTGCACCAAGCGGATATCTCTATTTGGGGCACAGCGAGCATTTGCGAGAGCAAATTGCTGGTTTGCAGACCGTACGAAATTGTCAATCTACTTATCGGTGCAAGGACCGGTGGCGATGAGTACGCTCGCAGGTCTTCAAGCTGTGGTGACCTCCCGGCCTTCCTCCAGCTCGGCAAGTCACGTTGGATTGCTCCAAATCCACCTGCAGTACGGATTTTTGCTGTTGCTGTTGTTGGAAAAACACAAACCAATTAGGAAAAAGTCATGCCATTCTTACGACATTTGAGAGTTTTGGTCGTCGACGACACCAACACCAGTCGAATGTTGGTTTCTAGCACGCTTCAGGAGATTGGTGTCCTCCACATCGATTTTGCCAGAGATGGAAGGCAGGCCCTGGACAAGGTAATGGCCGACGCCCCGCATCTAGTAATCTCCGATTTCAACATGCCGAATATGGACGGTATCGAATTCTTAGAAGCCATGCGCGCCTACGGTCCAAGTTCGAAGACTCCATTTATCATGCTAAGTGGCAAGGCGGATCGTGACCTTATTCAAACAGCAGCACGATGCGGTGCCAACAACGTGATCAAGAAGCCGTTCACAAGGCAATCGCTTCGTGCCGGTATTGAGGCCGTGGTGGGACGTCTGCAATGAACTCAGCTTCTGTCAATAGGGTTCAAGTTAAAGAAGGCGACTACCGGGTTTCAGGTGACCCAAATGTGGTCTTGTCAACATTTCTGGGGTCGTGCGTTGCTGTATGCATGCGCGATCCGGAAATCAGGTTGGGCGGCATGAATCACTTTTTGCTACCGGGCGACGACGACTTCCTGGATCCGAGACATGCTGAAAGATTTGGTGTCCATCTAATGGAAGTGCTGATCAATGGACTGATGAGCCACGGCGCGAGCCGCGACAGAATAGAGGCGAAACTGTTCGGTGGTGCGCAGATCCTAAGCCATGGCCGGGATATCGGCCAGGCGAATGCTAATTTCGCGCGCAAATTTCTGCGAGTTGAAGGAATTCGTATCGTTGCCAGCAGCCTCGGAGGCGATCGGGGTCGGCGGGTCGAGTTTAGACCTTGCTCCGGTCAGGCGCGCCAAAGACGCCTACCCTTGAACACTTTGCCTGGTGTCTCTCCAAAGGCCGAAATGCCTGATTTGCTCGAATCGGGCACGCTCGAATGGTTGTAACCTGATGCGATCGACTGAACAAAAAGACACAGCCGTCGGATCGCTTGAATTAAGCTCGATTACCTTGGCAGACTTGCTCTCTAGGGTGAGCAAAGAACTTGCAGCGCTTGCCGCGTCGATGGCGGAACTTGAGAGACAGCTCGCTGACCGACCCAAGTCCAGCGCTCTTGCCTCTCACCATTATGTGCAGGCTATGCAAAACGTCGACTGGAATCGGCAGCATTTGCACGCACTAGCTGGTTTCTTGACGGAGTTGGTGCAGATCATGCCATGTACCTGCCGGGTAAACAGCGAGCGGGCTTTAAGTGACATCAAGCTCTCTTCACTCGTTGAGCGGTTGTCAGCGCCAGGCAACAGCCAATTTGAAAGCGAGCGTGCTGATCCCGGGGAATGCGATTTCTTCTAGCTAGCGATGGCAAATGCGCTTTCAAACCGCCGTCAAATGTGCCTCGAGCGCCTGGGAATGCTGAAACTTTCAACTTCCCAGCACCTGCTTGAAGTAATCCCTTGCTAGAAGCTGGCCCAGCAATGAGAAACCCCGCCAGTACAGGCGAGATTTCTCAGACAAAACGTATTTCAGTGAATTGAGATGCAAAACCTTCGCATCAAGTGCTCATGATCGCGCAAAATGGTTAAAATTTGGATTATCTGGCTTTTGCATTGAACTTTTGCATCGGCTCATTGAGGTTGTTGCGCCGATCACAACAGTCGCTCCGGTTTGCACAAACCCCAGTGGAGCGTCTTACTCCCGAACAGATCATCGGATTGCTGCTTGGAGCCGAGATACGGCGGAGCCAGGGCCAGACGGTTGGCGAGGTCTGCCGTGGTCTTGGTGTGTCGGAGCAGAGTTACTATCGCTGGCGCCGCGAGTTTGGCGGCATGCAGGTCAACCAGGTGCACAGGCGCTTGAGGAGTTGGAACGCGAGAATACCCGTTTGCGCAAGGCGGAGTCGGACCTGACACTCGACAAGCTGATCCTCAACAAAGCCCTGACCGGAAAGTACTAAGCCCTTCACGTCGCTGCTTGGGATGTTTGAGGTTGTGCGGATGTTTGTGCAGCCAAGTGAAGATGACACGGCATAGAG
>JAEKFU010000287.1 GCA_016522385.1 Pseudomonadota bacterium | reverse complement strand
GCTTCAAGTAGCTCTGCAAGTCGACCCCGACCGCCGGCGCCTCGTGCGATGACGCTTTAAAACGAACTGAGGAGCTTGCGTCCGGATGGATTGCACGGACGTCACTCATGATTGCAAAAAGTCGGTGACGGCTTTATGCGAGGCCCGTTGACCATGCAATGCAAGCTTCGGGAACATGAACCGGCCGGTACATGCAGTGCCAAAAAACGTAACGGGTTCATGTCCAGTCCATGCCAAGGGTCCTGGAGCAAGTCACTGAAGTTATGTCAACGATTTGGCGACTGTCGCTAACCTTAGTCGTCAACGGACCCTAGAACGCGTCCGGCAATTGCGTCGAGCTTGCCAACAAGCACAGGATCGCGAGCTTCAGGTGCGGTGATGATAGCATACTCAAGCGCCGTGTCTGAGCCGATCGGGCACACCTCGTGTTCGCGCGGCAACGTCTGCGCAATCGTCCTGACCAGCGTCTTGGCATTCTCTGAATTGCCCCGCATCACCTTCAGAATGGCTTCGATATCGACCGCCCCATGATCCGCGTGCCAGCTGTCAAAGTCGGTCACCATGGCCACTGTCGAGTAGCAAATTTCGGCCTCACGGGCGAGCTTGGCTTCTGGCATGTTGGTCATGCCAATGACATCGCAGCCCCACGACCGATACATCTTGCTTTCTGCGATGGTCGAGAATTGCGGGCCTTCCATAGCCAGATAGACCCCGCCCCGGTGAAAGCTGATCCCGGCAGCCTTTGCAGCGGCCTCGACTTGATCGGCCAACCGCGGACTGATCGGATCGGCCAGTGAAACATGCGCCACACAACCCTTGCCGAAAAAGCTCTTATCACGGGCAAAGGTTCGGTCAATGAACTGATCGACGATGACGAATGTGCCGGGCGGCAGTTCTTCGCGAAACGAGCCACAGGCAGACAACGACACCAGGTCCGTAACGCCGGCCCGTTTCATCACATCAATGTTGGCGCGGTAATTGATCGCTGACGGCGAGTGGACGTGACCGCGGCCATGCCGCGGCAAGAAGACCACTTTTAGCCCATCGATATCGCCGCTGCGCACTGCATCGGACGGCGCACCCCACGGGCTGTCGATCGGACGCCATTCGGCATTGTCCATCTCGATATCATAGATGCCCGATCCGCCAACAATGCCCAGCACGGTCTTGGTCATGATCAATATCCCACATCGTCACAACAGCAAGACGCCCTTTCCACCATGCGGGGAACGATCGGAAGACGGGCCTGAGGATCAACCTTTTGATGCATGAGATTCTCGCACGGCTACACACCCCATCCACCGCAAGCAAGAGAGGGAGAGTTAGGCCGTACCCAAATGGCTGATAGGTCGAAATTCAAGAACTGCTCAATGCTGGTCGCGCCAGATTTTCTTTTTGACCAGGTACATCAGCAGCGCCAGCACGCTGAGATAAATGATCACCATGAAGCCAATGCGTTTCCGCTGTTCCATCTTGGGCTCGGCGGCCCAGACCATGAAGGCCGTGACATCGCGGGCCATCTGATCGACCGTCGCCTTGGTGCCATCGCCATATTCTACGCCATCTTCGATGAGCGGCGCCGGCATAGCGAGCCATTGCGTGGCGAAGTAAGGATTGTAGTGGAGACCTTCCTTTTCCTCACCAGCTGGCGCGTCTTCATAACCAGTCAGAAGGGAATAGATATATTCCGGTCCGCCATTTCCTTTGACCAACTTAATGAACGGCGATGAGTACCAGGGATAATGCCAGCCTTCGCTGGACTTGGTAAGCAAAGTCAGGTCAGGGGGCAAAGCGCCGCCATTGGCCGCACGGGCAGCTTCGTCGTTCGCAAACGGCGACGGAAAACGATCAGCCGGAATTGCCGGGCGTTCGAACATTTCGCCTTCCGAGTCCGGTCCGTCGGTCACCTCGAAACTGGCCGCAAGGGCCTTGACCTGATCGACTGGCAATTCCGGGCCGCCGGGCTCATTTAGGTTGCGGAACGACAGTAGACGCATCGAATGACAAGCCGCACAGACATCCTTATAGACCAGATAACCGCGCTGCAGCTGGCCGCGGTCGAACTTGCCGAACACGCCTTCAAAGGAAAAGCTGATATCCTTCGACTGTTTTGCACCGCCGCCTGCCGCGGTCGCAACGCCGGCGCTCAACAAAACGGCGATGCCTGCAACAGCGAGAAATTCGATCGTCTTATACATCATTGCTCTCTTCATCTCTCGCCTATTCAGCCGGCTGGGCTGCCGGCGCTGCCGATTTGGCCGCATTCTTCGACAACACGTCATCGGAAATCGATGACGGCAACGGTTTCGGGGTTTCGAACAATCCCAGCAACGGCAGGAAAATCAGGAAATGCGCAAAATACCAGATGGTGGCAATGCGGCCAACGATGAGCCAGGCGCCTTCCGGCGGATTGGCACCGACGATGCCGAGTGCGATGCAATCGATGACGAAGATCCAGAACAGTTGCCGGTAGATCGGCCGATAAGTCGCCGAGCGCACCTTGGAGGTATCGAGCCATGGTAGCACGAACAGGATTAGGATCGAGGCAAACATCGCAACAACACCGAGCAGCTTGTCCGGGATCGACCGCAAGATTGCGTAGAAAGGCAAGTAGTACCATTCCGGCACGATATGTTCCGGCGTCGACAGCGGGTTGGCCTCGACATAATTGATCGGATGACCGAGATAATCCGGCGAATAGAACGTGAACCCGCAAAATACGATGAAGAACACCAGGATCGCGAACAGATCTTTCATTGTGTAATAGGGGTGGAACGGTACCGTGTCCTGCCCCGATTTCACTTCGACACCGGTCGGATTGCCGTTACCGGGAACATGCAGGGCCCAGATATGCAGAAACACCAACCCGGCCAGTACGAACGGCAACAGATAGTGCAGCGAGAAGAAGCGCTGCAGCATCGCGTTGTCGACTGAAAAACCACCCCATAGCCAGGTGACGATCGCCTCACCGAAGAATGGAACTGCCGAGAAC
>JAEKFU010000264.1 GCA_016522385.1 Pseudomonadota bacterium | reverse complement strand
GACCCGCAGTTCGCAAGATCCGTTAAACCAGGCGATGTGCTGATTGCAGGAAGGAACTTCGGCGTTGGTTCGTCACGCGAACAAGCCGCTCAGGCTCTCAAGCTATTGGGCATCACCGCAATTGTCGCGCGCTCGTTCGCCGGCATCTTCTACCGCAATTCCATCAACCTCGGCCTGCCAGCATTCATTTCACACGAGGTGGATCGGGTGGCGGCAGGCGATGCGGTCAAGATGGACATCGACGCTGCGACCCTGACCCTGGCAGAAACCGGCGCGACAGTCAGATGTGAGCCACTGCCCGATTTCCTGCTCGACATGGTCCGCGACGGTGGCCTTGTGCCGCATCTTGAAAAGAAGCTGAGAGGAGGCAGACCGGCCGCATGACACAGCAAGCGACATTGAAGACCCGGTTGGCCGCGGACCGTATTCTGCTGGTACCGGGCGTCTATGACGGACTGACGGCGCTGATCGCCGAACAGACCGGTGCCGAAGCCGTCTATCTGTCCGGCGCCAGCATTGCCTATACCCGACTTGGTCGCTCCGACATCGGACTCGTCACAATGACCGAGGTTGCCGATGTGCTGGCTCTGGTCTGCGACCGGACTTCCATCCCGATTGTCGTTGATGCCGACAATGGCTACGGCAACGCTCTCAACGTGCAGCGCACTGTGCGCACTCTTGAGCGCGCAGGAGCTTCAGCCATCCAGCTGGAGGACCAAGCCTTCCCCAAACGGTGCGGTCATCTCGACGGTAAGGTGCTGATCCCGCCCGGCGAAATGCGTGGCAAAATCGCAGCCGCGTGCGATGCGCGAAAAAGTGGTGACACGCTCATCATCGCCCGCACCGATGCTATAGCTGTCGATGGATTTGACGCCGCACTCGACCGGGCCGCAGTTTACGCTGAGGCTGGAGCAGACATCCTGTTTGTCGAAGCGCCACAGTCGCTCAAGCAGATGCATACGATTGTCGAATGCCTCGGTGCCAAGGTGCCGCTGCTGGCCAACATTGTGGAAGGCGGCAAGACGCCAGCGATGACGGCTGAGGAGCTTCAGGGCATTGGCTACAGTATCGTGATATTCCCAGGCGGCCTCGTTCGTGCCCAGGCTCATACGGCGAAGGCCTACTTTAGCAACCTACTGCGACACGGCTCCAATCAGCCATTTTCCGACCGCATGATCGACTTTGATGGCATCAACTACATCGTCGGCACTGGCGACCTCCTGGCACTCGGTCGCCGGTTCGACGACAAGGCACCGCAGAGCAAATGATCGATCCCGTAACGCTCGCCATAATGAAAGGGCGCCTTGAGCAAATCGCTGACGAAATGGATGCGACCCTGTTCCGCTCTGCCTTCAACCCGATCATTGCCGAGGCGCATGACGCTTCGCACGGGCTTTATGACGCGATTACCGGCGACACGCTGGTGCAGGGCAAGTTCGGCCTGCCGATATTCGTCGGCGTCATGGCGTTCGCCGTCAAGGCCGTGATCGACAAGGCAGCCCGCGACGGCGGTCTGGCCGACGGTGACGTCTATATCTTCAATGACCCTTACGATGGCGGCACCCATCTGTCGGATTTCCGTCTGGTGCGACCGTTCTTTCACGCTGGCGAGGTATTCTGCTACCTCGCCTCGGTCGGCCACTGGCACGATGTAGGCGGTAATGTGCCAGGCAACTACAATCCGGTGGCAACCGAATGTTTCCAGGAGGGCATGCTAATCCCGCCGGTTAAGCTGTTCGAGCGCGGCATCCTGCGTCACGACATCGTTGACATCCTGTTGGCAAATTCTCGTCTGCCCGGTTCGCTCTATGGCGATTTGAATGGCCAGATCAATGCGCTTGATCTCGGCGCCCGCCGGCTTGGCGCCCTTCTCAAAGAATATGGTGACGCCACCGTTGCTGAAGCCCTTGCCACACTTCGCGACCGGGCCTCACAAAGGATGCGGGCGCACATCGCCGAGCTGCCGGATGGTTGCGTTTCGGCGGAAGATTTCCTGGACAATGACGGCATCGTAGATGAACCGCTCAAGATCGCGTTGGATTTGACCATCGAAGCTGAGAACATGGTGATGGATTTCTCACGCTCTTCGCCCGCCTGTCTCGGCCCGGTCAACATCGCCCGCTCGACGACGATTGCCGCCTGTTACGTTGCGCTCAAACACGTCTTTGGAGACGTGCCGGCGAACGCCGGTGTGCTGGAGCCCGTCGACTTCATCATCCCTGAAGAGTCGTTGCTGGCAGTGACCGCACCCAAACCGGTCGGTGGTTATACCGAGACGATATTGCGGCTGATCGATGTGCTCTTCCAGGTGATTGCCAAGATCGCCCCGAACCGCTCCAACGGCTGTGCCTATGGAACGATCAACGCGTTGTCGCTGGCCGGGCATCGCAGCGATGGCCGGCGCTGGGTTATGTTTTCGTTCTTTGGCGGCGGTCATGGCGGCCATCCGAATGGTGACGGCCTAAACCATGGAAATGCGCCGATCTCGACCGCCACCATCCCGCCGCTGGAAATTCTCGAGGCCGCTTACCCCGTCATGTTCACCCAATGGGCCCTCCGGCCGAACTCCGGTGGTGACGGAAAACATCGCGGCGGCCTCGGCGCCATCTACGAGATCGAGCTTCTGGAGGAACAGGCCGACGTCTTTCTATTTGGCGAGCGCGGCAAATTTGCCCCGCCCGGCGTTGCCGGCGGCAAACCCGGCGCCAAGAACACTTTCATCTTCGAAACCGAAACCGGCCAGGACACCCCGCCATTCGTTTCCAAGATGGTCGGCATCACATTGGCGCGTGGCCAGAAAGTGCGCCTTGAGACCCCTGGCGGAGGCGGCTACGGGCCGCCTGTTGAACGCAGCCAAGCGGCCCGTGATCGCGATGTCGAACTGGGCTATGTCACCGGGCCGACGGCGTGAGCGGGCTACGGCAAGTCATAGGAGTCGACGTCGGTGGTACCTTCACCGACGTCTTCGTGCTCGAAGAAGCAACCAATTCGGTGAGCGTCGCTAAAGTGCCCTCGACGCCGGCCGATCAGTCGAAAGGTTTTGTTGCCGGCATAGCTGAAGTGACGACGGACATTGCCGGCATCGCTACTGTCGTGCATGGCACGACAGTCGGGACAAACGCGCTCCTCGAACGCAAGGGTGCCCCCACTGGCATTATCACAACCGTCGGCTTCCGCGATGTGCTGGAGATGCGTCGCCGCGACCGGCCGACAACCTGGGGCCTGTGGGGCATGTTCGAGCCGGTCGTGCCGCGCAACCTGCGTCTCGAGGTTCGCGAGAGAACATTGGCCGACGGGACGGTACGGGTTCCGGTGGATGTCGAAGAGGTCACCAGTGCCGCCCAGGCGTTGCTCGATGAGGGCTGCGAAGCGGTCTGCATATTCTTTGTCAACGGCTACGCTAATCCACAGAATGAACAGGCCGCCGTCGCCGCGGTACGCAAACTTTGGCCGACACCCTATGTGACGGCAGCAACCGAGATCCTGCCTGAGATACGAGAATTCGAACGCTGTTCCACGGCCACACTCAACGCCTATCTTCAACCGGTGGTCGCCCGCTATCTCGATCGGTTGCAGACATCGCTATCAGAGCGGCAATGCAGCGGTGAAACCCTCATCGTACAGTCGAACGGCGGTGTCATGGGTCTCCATATGGCCAAGCGCCTCCCGGTGCGCACCGCCCTCTCCGGTCCCGCCGCCGGCGTGATTGCCGCTCAGGCCATCGCCGAGGCAGCTGGCTTCGAGAATATCATCACCTGCGATATGGGCGGCACTTCATTCGACGTGTCCCTTATCGCCAACGGCACCAGCACACTGGCGGCGCAAACGCAGATCGATTTCGGCATGGTGGTCCGCACACCGATGATCGAGATCACCACCATAGGCGCCGGTGGCGGTTCGATCGCGCGGATAGATGAAGGTGGTTTGCTCGATGTTGGGCCGCACAGCGCCGGTTCGGATCCCGGTCCGGTCGCATACGGCCTAGGCAATGATCGCCCGACCGTGACCGATGCGAATATCGTGCTCGGCCGGATCAATCCAGATCGCCCGATCGGAGGAAAAATGCAGCAGCTCGATGTCGACGCAGCGCGTGACGCGATCAAGCAGCACATCGCCCAACCGCTCGGCATCAACACCATGCAAGCCGCGGAAGCCGTGATCCGGGTCGCCAACGCCAAAATGGCCGGTGCCATCCGACTGGTCTCGATTGAACGCGGTCATGATCCCAGGCGTTTTGCCGTCATGCCATTCGGCGGCGGCGGCGCCTTGCATACTGGCGCGCTGCTGAGCGACATCGGGTTGGCGGCCGCGATCGTGCCACGTTATCCGGGTGTTACCTCCGCACTTGGCTGTGTCGTCGCCGACATGCGCCATGACATTGTCCAAACCGTAAATGCCACGCTTGACGGGCTCGATGCTAAAGAAATCGGTGAGCGCATGTTGGCTCTGGCCAGTGAGGCCCAGAACACGCTCCAGCGCTCACAGGCAGCACTGGCTGGTATTGTTCAGGTCTTTGAACTCGACATGCTTTATCTGGGTCAAACACATACCGTCACGGTACCGATCGAGATTCCCGACGGTGGCCTAACGGTCAGCGCCATACACCAGGCGTTCGAAACCGCTTATCGAGCCGCCTATGGCCGTCTGCTAGAAGGTATCGCGATGCGGGTCATAAACATGCGCGTTGCGGTGATCGGCAAACGCCCGAAATTCGACCTATCCGTGCTCGCGCCACGGACCAGCGGCACCAGACAGGACTGCGTCCTCGGAACGCGCCGACTCTGGGCCAACGGTCAATGGCATGAGGCAACCATCTACGAACGGCTCGAGCTGCCGGCCGGCACCGAGATCATTGGGCCGGTGCTCGCGGAACAGCCGGATACCACGATCTTTGTCGATCCGGGTCTTAAGGCACGAGTGGACGACTTCGGCAATCTCATCATCAAAAAGCAGGACTCGTCATGGCCAATAAAGGCGTAAATCCTAGCTCCACAGCACTGCTGATCATTGATTTGCAGAATGATTTCCTGCATGCGGAAGGCGCCTATGGCCGGGCCGGTCAGGTCTCCGAACAGATCACTGGACTGCCGGCCAAGATCAGACCGGTCGCCGATGCCCTGCGCGCAGTCGGCGGATGGATCGTTTCCACCCAATTTACCCTCGTGCCCGGTAAGGGCGGTGAGCCTCTCATATCAGCGCATTTAAAGAAACTGCGCCCGTTTCTTACAAAAGGCGATTTCGCGCCCGGCACTTGGGGGCATCAACTCGTCGATGATTTACAGCCGGCCGATATCACTATCGAAAAGATCGCTTATTCGGCGTTCTACATGACGCGCCTGGAATGGGTATTGCGGCGCGTCGGCGTTGACACCTTGCTGGTCGTCGGCATCGTCACCAATGGGGGGGTCGCCTCGAGCGTGCGCGATGCCCATGTCCGCGACTTTCACACCATTGTCCTAAATGACGGTTGCGGCGCTTTTTCGCGCGAGGCGCACGAGAACGCCATCACCGACCTTACGACCATCGCGACCGTGGCAACCTGTGAGGATGCCATCGGCCTGGTGACCGGCTGATGAGCGAAGTTCTCCCGGCCACCGGTGTGCGATTTGACGCCGATATGGAGATCCTGATCATCGGCGGTGGTGCTTGCGGCCTTGTTGCGGCCCTGGCTGCACGAGAAGCTGGAAGCGATGTGCTAGTGCTCGAGGGTGACAGCACGCCGTCGGGATCAACGGCGTTGTCATCCGGTTTCATTCCCGCTGCGCCGACGCGCTTTCAGACTGCACGCGGCATCGAAGACTCAAGCGCTCTCTTCTCACTCGATATCCAGCGCAAAGCCCGCGGTCGGGCTGTGCAGGCGATTGTCGACACCGTTGCAGCGGCGTCTGGAACGACGCTTGAATGGCTCGCTGACGCACACGGGCTGGACTGGATCGTACTCGACGACTTCATCTATCCAGGTCACTCTCGCCACCGGATGCATGCCGTGCCGGAGCGAACAGGTGCTGCACTGATGGCATGGCTGTTGAACGCCGTCGAGAAGACTGGCGTCCCCATTGCTACTGACGCCCGGGTGACATCCATTTATTCAGATGCCGGATACATCAAAGGCGTTGCCGTCGCCCGTCCAGATGAAAAAACAGAACGGCTCAGTTGCCGGAAACTGATTCTCGCCTGCAACGGCTATGGAGGAAATCGGGCCATGGTCGATGAGCATATCCCGGAAATGTCCACTGCACTTTATTTCGGACATGCCGGCAATAAGGGTGATGCAGTGAACTGGGGCACGGCACTTGGTGCCGCCACGCAGCATCTTTCGGGTTATCAGGGGCACGGCTCTGTTGCCTACCCGCATGGCGTACTGATCACATGGGCATTGATGATGGAAGGCGGATTTCAGGTCAACAATTATGGCCAGCGCTTTTCAAACGAGCATGCAGGATATTCCGAGCAGGCCGTTCACGTGCTAGCCCAACCGGATCGCATCGCCTGGAACATTTACGATGCCCGGCTACATGAACGCGCACTGGCGTTCGCCAACTACCGGACAGCCAGCGACATGGGGGCTGTGCGCACTGCCGCCACCATAGGCGAACTTGCAGCTCGGACAGACCTTCCGGCTGATGCACTCGCCAAGACAGTATCTGAGACAACCGCAATGGCATCAGGCATGCAGGAGGACCACTTCGGTCGCGACTTCACGGCAAGGCCTGCGCTCGCACCACCCTATTGCGCGGTCAAAGTCACCGGCGCCCTATTTCACACCCAGGGCGGTTTGCTGATCGATGAAACGGCCAGGGTCCTCAGACTCGATGGAGGCCGACTGCCAAATCTGTTTGCCGGCGGCGGCGCCGCCTGCGGAGTCTCGGGACCGACCTGTTCTGGTTATCTGTCTGGCAACGGCCTGCTGACC
>JAEKFU010000236.1 GCA_016522385.1 Pseudomonadota bacterium | reverse complement strand
TCTAAGAGGTGAGTTCAACATGAACGTTTTGTCCAATGAACGGATTTGCTATTTCAATGGCGAATACATCCCCGAAAGCCAAGCGTTGGTGCCCTTCCGGGACCGCAGCTTCCTGTTCGGCGATGGCGCCTTCGACATGACCCGCACCTTTGCACACAAAATTTTCCGCCTGGAAGAGCATATCCGGCGATTCTACCGGTCGATGAAGGCGTTGCGGCTCGACCCGGGTCTGTCGCCGCAGGAGATGATCGACATCACCAATACGGTTCTCGAAAAGAACTTGCATCTCCTATCTGACAATGACGACTACTGGGTCGGCCAGCGGGTGAGCCGCGGGGTCATGAAGGTAGACGGCGACAACTGGAACAATTATGGCCCAAATGTCATCATCGAGTGTCTGCCGATGCCACTGGAGGATCGCGCCCACTATTACCGGGACGGCGTACCGGTCGTTGTTCCCTCGGTGCGCCGCACCGCGCCGGACAGCGTGCCGCCGCGCGCCAAGGCACATAACTATCTGAACCTTGTGCTGGCAGATCTGGAGGTCAAGGCACAGAATCCCAATGGCTGGGCGATCCTGCTCGACTGTAACGGCAACCTGAGTGAGGGTCTCGGCAGCAATCTGTTTCTGGTTCGTGATGGCGAGGTGCTCACACCGCAGGAGCGCTACGTATTGCCGGGAGTTAGCCGGCAGACGGTCATGGAGCTGGCCGGCGAACTCGGCATACCCGCGCGCGAGTGCGATATCGACCTTTTTGACGGTTACAATGCCGATGAGGCGTTTATCACCTCCACCAGCCTGTGCATCTGCCCGGTGAGCAGCATCAATGGCGACTCAATCGGCGAAGGCGTGGTGATTGGTCCCATCACTCAGAAACTCATCGATTCCTATGTCGCCATGGTCGGTTGCGATTTCGTCCAGCAGCACCTGGACAGATTGAACGGCAGTCCTTAAGGGGGCCGTTACGCCCACATCCAGGGCAAACCGACGACCTCACCCGGAATGTCCATCGGCAATCCAACTCACGAGAACTCATGAAACTCGACTTTGAGACCATCTACCTGCCCAAGCGCTTTCCACTACGCATCAGCCGCGGCGAATCTTCAGGCACAGAAAATCTGTTTGTCCGCATTACGCAGGATGGCATCTGCGGCCTTGGCGAAATGGCGCCGGGAGACAGTGAAGGGGCAGGGACATCAGCGGCCGGACAAGAAGCTCTGGATTCGTTCTGGCAGGGCGACATTGTCGGCCGATCCATTCATGAGGTCTATTCAGCCGGAATCAATTCTGGCGTCCCGCCCTGCGCGCTTTGTGCGCTCGATATTGCCTTGTGGGACTGGTGGGCAAAGAAGGCCGGATTACCGCTCTACCGGATGCTGGGCTTGGGCAAGACGCAGGTGCCGACATCAGTCACTGTCGGCATTAACCCACCGGAGGTCGTGCGTGAGCGAGTGCCCCTGTTGCTGAATGGCACCGGTATCCGATCGCTGAAGATTAAGCTCGGCTCGCCGGAGGGGATCGAAGCAGACAAAGCCATGTTCAATGCGGTAGTTGAGGCATCGCAGGGCCACGACGTTGTTCACCGGGTCGATGCAAATGGTGGTTGGAGCCTTAAGGATGCGCGCAAGATGATGGATTGGCTGGCCGTTCATGGCGTCGAGTATATCGAACAGCCTCTAGCCAAGGGTGCAGAGGATCAGTTGCCGATTCTCTACAAGGATCGTGCCATGCCGATCATCGTCGATGAGTCGTGCCGGGTTGCTTCCGATATTCCGAATTGGGCTGATGCGGTCGACGGGGTCAATCTGAAACTGATGAAGTGCGGCGGCATCACCGGCGCGCTTGACATTGTGGCAGTTGCACGGGCCTTTGGCCTGCAGACCATGATCGGCTGCATGGGCGAGTCTTCGATTTCGATCTCTGCCGGTGCTGCCCTTGGTGCTTTGTTCGATCATATCGATCTCGATTCACATCTGAATTTGAAGCCTGATCCTGCAACGGGTGCGCAGCTGCAGGATGGCGTGTTGTGGCCGACCGAGGCTCCGGGTCACGGTGGACGTTTGATCAATGCTTGAAAGACACCACAAACTGGCGATCTACGCCGAATGCGCTATGGGCGACCTTGACGCGAAGATGGCTGAAGGTGTTCTACGCTACAGCCCCAACCCGGTCGTCTGTGTGGTCGATTCTCGAGCTGCCGGCAAACAGGTCCGCGACGTCTGTACCGTTCCCAGCTCCGTTTCCATCGTGGCAAATGTCACAGAAGCCATTGATATGGGAGCCGAGGCGTTGGTGCTCGGCACTGCACCTTCCGGCGGCCGCATACCGGACGCCTGGTGGGCGGCGCTGGATGACGCCATTGCCGGCGGCATGTCCATCGTCAACGGTCTGCATGATCGACTGGGCGAGCGCTATCAAAATCTTTTGCGGGGTGACCAGTGGATCTGGGATATTCGCATTCCGTCCGCCGAAGCGCCCGAGATCGCCAGCGGCCGGGCGGCAAGCCTCAGCAACAAGAGATTGCTGATGGTCGGTTCCGATATGGCAATCGGAAAGATGACTGCAGGTCTCGAGATTCATCAGTGGTTGATGGAGCAAGGCGTATCGGCTGCGTTTCTGGCGACAGGGCAGATCGGAATGACCGTCACCGGTTGCGGTATTCCGCTTGATGCCTACAAGGTCGATCATGCCTGTGGCGCCGTTGAACGATTGGTGCTGTCGGCATCTGACAGCGACGTGGTGATCATCGAAGGCCAGGGTTCACTACTCCATCCCGGCAGCACGGCCACATTGCCCTTGATGCGTGGCAGCTGCGCCAACCAATTCGTGATGTGCCACAAAGCAGGGTTGGAATACATCCAGTCGGAGACTGGAGTCGTGCGCATTCCGCCCTTGCGTGAGTTTATCGCCTTGAACGAGGCAGTAGCTTCGGTCTGCGGCTCGCTGACACCAGCCAAGACCGTGGGCATTGCATTGAATACCCGGGAGTTACCCGAGGTAGAGGCGCTGCGGGAGATTACCCGTCTTGAGGACGAAGTCGGACTGCCAGTTCAGGACGTGGTACGCTTCGGGCCGGAAAAACTGGCCAAGCAACTGTTGTAGGTTGCCGTGCATAAGCCACACTCATCGCGGGCACGGGGCAGGGTTGCTGCTCTCATCGCCATCGCGGTCGCGGCATGGGTCACCGGCTGGCCGGCCACGGTGTCGGCCCAATCAAGAATATCTGTCTCGATCGAACTCGTCCTTGCGGTCGATACATCGCTGAGTGTCGATGACGAGGAATTCGAACTGCAGATGAACGGCATTGCCAATGCCTTGCGCCATCCCGATGTCGTAGCCGCGATTGAACAGCATGATGGCGTTGCCGTGACCCTGTTTCAATGGAGCAGCAGCATCGATCGACGCTTCATGGTGCCTTGGCATCTGCTCGACAACAAGGCCAGCATCCACAGCTTTGCCAACAAGGTGAGATCATTGCCGAGGGATCCCGTTCGCGGCTTTACTGGTCTGGGCAATGCGATAGACTTCGGCACCGAATTGATCGCCGACAATACCTACGAGGGTCGTCAGAAGAAGATCGATGTCTCAGGCGATGGCCGCAGCAATTCCGGAATACTACCTGCAGTGTCTCGGCGGGAAGCGCTTGCCCGCAACATCGTGATCAATGGGCTACCGGTCCTCATAGAGACGTTCAATCTCGATACCTACTTTCGCGAGAAGATCATCCAGGGTCCCGGATCATTCGTTGAGGTCGCAACGGACTATGAAGATTTTGCCCGGGCCATGCTGAAAAAGCTGCTTCGCGAGTTGACGCCCAACATAAGCTTGCTCGAAGCCTCACCGCACTAAACCGTGCCTATACGTGCGCCTTCAACAAACGCATTCGCGATGGCCTGGAGGGGCAAAAATGACCCGCTTGACGTTTGCCAACTCGACCACTAGCTGGCCATCCAGCCACCGTCCACCATCAGGTTTTCGCCGGTGACGTACGTCGCCTCGGGACTCGCAAGAAACAACGCAGCGGACGCAACATCGTCGGGTTGACCGAGACGCGGCCAGGGCGTCCGTCGACGCGCGTACTCCAATTGCGCTTCGCTCGGAACGTAACCACCCATGTCGGTCAGTATCTTGCCCGGCGCGACGGCATTGCAGACGATGCCGTCACGCGCGTAGTCGGCTGCAATCTGCCGGGTCATGTAGACAACACCAGACTTGCTAACTCCATAGGCCAGGTGATTGGGTGAGGCGATCATGCCGTGTTGCGAGGATATGTTGACGATGCGCCCGCGCACTTCGTCGCGCGGCTTCTGCGTCAACATTTGGCGTGCCGCCGCCCGGCAGCCATAGAACACGCCGCTGAGATTGACCGCCATGACCTGGTCCCAGGTCGTGTCGTCAGTTTCGGTCAACCTGTCACCGTGACCGACGGCTGCGTTGTTCACGATGACGTCCAATCGGCCGTGGTGCGCAGCCGCGTGCGCGACAAGCGCATCGACCTGAGCCGAGCTCGAGACGTCGGTCTCCACAAAATCCGCCGAGCCGCCATTCTGAAGGATAAGTTCATGGGTCGGTGCACCACCATCACGCGCTTCGGTCGTGATATCGGCAAGTACCACCTTCGCCCCCTCTGCAGCAAAACGAATTGCAATCGTCCGCCCGATCCCAGAGGCTGCGCCGGTAATGATGACTGTATGATTCACGAGGCGTTCCATTATAGAGCAACGCTATCAGGATTACCGTGACAGTGACAAGAATGGCCAATTGGCAAGTGTGGAGAAAACGGTGTGGTGATCGATCAACGTCGGGAGTTATAAACCGAATAAGGTTCTGGCGCCGGTACTGCCCAGGATTGATAATGGTCTTCAAGGCGAGGAATTATCGCCTGCACGAGATCGTGCATTGCCGTGGGACGAGGTTCGGCCGCCAGCCGCCCCGCAATCTCGCGACCCACCTCCGCGATATCAAAACCGGTCGGCTGACCTGAACGCAGGACCACCGCCCCATCGACGAGTACGGTGTCCACGTCACCGGCGCCGGCTCTCATCAACAGCAGGTCCCGAGGATCTACCTCCGGTGCTATCCATGGCCAGGTCACGCGTTCCAGGTCAACAAGCACGAGGTCGGCGACAAAACCCGACGCGATCCGGCCGATCCGGTTCTCCCTGCACATCAGTTTGGCGCCGCCCGCTGTTGCCATTTCGAACACACGGGCCGGTGTTGGCGCCGGGTCGTCGATCTTTGGCGTACGGTGGAGCCGCATGGCGAGGCGCATCTCGGTGAACATGTCGTTATCGTCGTTAAGTGTAGTTCCATCCATGCCGAGACCCGTTGTGACACCTGCCTCAACCAGAGAATTCAAAGGCGCGATGCCCGCGCGAAGCCGCAGGTTGGAGCTCGGGTTATGACTGATCGCAGCGCCCGTCTCTGCCATTAGTGCAATCTCGGCCTGGGTCAGCCAAACCCCATGAGCAATGGAGAAGTGTGGACTGAGAACACCGAGTGAATGGAGATGTTCCATGGTATTTCGGCCATAGAACCGGGGGCCATGCAGCTTTTCGTAAAGCGATTCGGTCACATGGGTTTGAATGTTAGTGTCAAGCCGTTGTGCGCTCTCGGCAATCTTTTGCATGAAATCGTCCGAAACCCATTGCGGGCCCGGCGGTGCGAACCAAAGGTCTATTCGCGGGTGCTCGCGATGTGCTCGCCAATGCTCCTCAATGATTGCGAGATATTCTGCTTCCGTAACGGCGTCGGTTCCGGGCAGCAACGCCTCAAGTCGGGCTCTGAGATCACCAGGCAACGATGCAAGGAACTGTTCGTCCTGGCCGGCACCGTGAACAAAATGAGATTGCGTGGTGATGCCGGCAGCCAAGGCGACACGAATTCCGGCTTCATCATACACTGACAACGTCTTACCGATCTGCGCGCTATAGTCCTTTGCAGTTCCGCGCCCACTCTGTACATCCACCACAGTGGTAACGCCGCTCTTGAGAAGCTGTGCCGTGCTAAGTAGCGTTGAAAGCTCAATGTCCGCAGGACGCAGCGCCAAATGAGCAAATATCCAAGGCTCAAGAAGCATGTCGGAAAGGCCTTGCTGTAACTTCGTCACTCCACCAGCATGATGATGCGCATTGACCAGACCAGGCAGTACGGCGAAACGATCACCACCAATCAGCTCGGCATCGGGATGACGCTCACGCAGATCCCGCATAGCGCCGATTTCTGCAATGTCTGCGCCTGTGACCAAAACGGCGCCGGTATCGATGACATCATCTGAATTTCCGGCGCCGGTGATGACCCAACGACCATGAATGAGTTTTGTTTGGCTTGTCATGACTCTCTCGAATAGGGTTTCGGGGATGATGCAGTAGACCAAGAGCGCTTCATGTTGGAGATTTTCAGATGAAACCGCTCCTTAGGGCGGCTCACGCCTACTGATTTTCAAGGCGCGCTTTTAACTGAATTCCTGCCTCGGCGACGAGTTCATGCAGCCTGTGCGCGGGAACTCCAAGATTCGAACCGCCATACTCAGGCAAGATTGCGGTATTGACTGCAACAACCTCGCCGCGTGAATTAAGAACGGGACCACCGCTGCCGCCACGTGTGGTTGCAGCATCATAAACCAGAAATTCGCTTGTCTCCTGCGCAACGATACCGAGGCTTGCGAGTGGCTTAATGAAACCATTTTTGGCAAGCCGCCTCGCAACGTCCCAGAAGCCGGTTTCCTTCGAGCGCTGCAACTCTTCAACAAACGAACTACCGGAACGGGCCAGCATGGAGCGGAGCCCGGTTGGATACCCCATCAAAATCACTGCACCTCCTTGGGCAACGGAATTTGTAGCAATCGGCAGCGGCACAAGCGGCTTTTCACCGGAGCTCAGGCGGAGCAATGCCAGATCAGCTTCAGCAGAAGTTC
>JAEKFU010000151.1 GCA_016522385.1 Pseudomonadota bacterium | reverse complement strand
ATGCTAAACCACTTGTCGAAATTGGCATCGTATTGGTAGGTTGCGGGACTGCAACATTTATGGATCGTCAATCGGAGGGGAGGAAAATCCGCCATGGCACCCAGAGACAAACTAACCGCTGACAGCGACATCAATCGTTTCGTTAATGCCGAGGGTCGCGACGAGCTGGTCAAACAAGTTCGCGCTAAAATCGACGAATTGGGGATTGAATATCTCTACCTGCAGTTTGTGTCGGTAACCGGCAAGATCATGGGTAAGGGGATTCCCGCCGATCATTGGGAATCCATTGCTAAGAAAGGCTTTCAGCTTGTTTATGGCTCGACCGTCAATTTGTTTACCAATCGTCACGGAGAATATCTAGGCTATGGGCCAGAGGCTGCTGAACTGGTCGGTATTCCAGAGCCTCAGACCTTTTGCCAACTCCCTTGGGACAAGCGAGTTGGGCGATTTTACTGCACACTGTTCCGCAATCGTGAAGAACGTGAGAACCCGGGCGGATTTTTGACGGCGGATTGTCGTGGCAATCTGCGCCGTATGCACGAAGATTTCCAGACAAAGCACGATGGCCTACATTTGCGCGTCGGCACTGAACCGGAAATGATGTGGCTCAAGTTCGATGAGAATGGCAAGCCGAGAGACGGTTTCTCCAAACCCTATTGCTATCACATCGACCAGTTCGAAAGTCTTCGTCCGGTCTACATGAAGGTGATAGAATACGCCCGATTCATGGGACTGGACATGATCCAGGGCGATCATGAAGACGCGCCCGGCCAGCTCGAATTGAATTGGACGTTCGACGATGTGCTGCGCAATGCCGATCGTTTGACGACGTACCGTCAGATCTGTGCGCAAGTGGCGCGCGAGTTCGGTATTTTTGCATGCTTCATGACCAAACCGTTCATGGGCGTGTCAGCGTCCGGATGTCATCACAATATGTCTCTGTGGCGCGGCGGTGAGGACCATATGCGTCCAACCGGTAACGATCCTGAAAATCTGCCGGGCGTCGAGCACAACTACATGTACGTATCCGGCGGTGAAAACACCTTCATGCCTGATGGAGACGATCCGCAAATGCCGGGTAAGGCTGGTCTGGCGGCAATCGGCGGAATCGTTCATCACCTGCGTGCCTTGACCGCGATCGGGTCGTCAACGGTGAACTCTTATCGCCGCCTTTGGGATACCGGCTTCTGGGCGCCGGTCTTTGCCGATTGGGGATTCCAGAACCGCACCACGGGCCTGCGCGTTTCCGCACCGGGCCGGTTCGAATACCGCTCGGTGGATTCGATGGTCAACCCCTACCTAATGGGGTCAACCATCCTGGCTGCGGCCGATGACGGTATCGACAACAATCTCGATCCGGGTGAGCCGGAGGAGCGTAACATCTACGAGGCCATTGAAGCCGGCAAAGAGGTGAAGAAACTGCCGATGAGCCTCGGCGAGGCGCTCGAGGCTCTTAAGGCCGATGAGGTGGTCCAGCGTGGTTTGCCCGGTGAGATGTACCGGCTCTACCATGAGTACAAGTGGGATGAATGGGAGCGTTTCATGCATACGGTCACCGAATGGGATGCCGATACTTATATGGAATGCTTGCCCTAGCTCAGCAGGCCCTGACCCGGATACGCCCGGTGCTCTGGTACCGGTCAATGAGCGGACGAGTCTTGCGCAAGGGGGATACGTGACAAAGGAGAACCAGCAAATGTGCGGGATTGCAGGACTGATTCATCGCGACGGCGCTGCCAATATTGGACGGGAAATGACCGACATGTTGCAGGCCTTGAAACATCGCGGACCGGATTCGACGGGCTTTGCACTCTATGGCGAACCGGGGCGCAACGAGTTTGTCATGCGCTTCAAGGTTGCCGAGCAAGAAGACATGGACAAGGGCTTTGAAATTCATGATGCGGTCAAACAGCGCCGCGCCACAGTCGAAGAGCGCCTCAAGAATCTGGGTGTCAACGTAATCGATCGCGAAGATGCCACCGAATATGCCTACCGCTACCGCATCCAGCATGATGGCGACATGAAGAAGCTCGCCGATTTCATAGAAGATATTGAGGGCACCGAGATCATGTCCATGGGCAATGCTCTTGAACTGGTCAAGGACCTCGGCGATGCCACCGTCGTGTCTGAGCAATATGGGCTTGGCAAATTCAGAGGCACGCACGGCATTGGCCACACCCGCATGGCGACCGAATCCGATGTCGATATTCGTTCGGCTCACCCTTATTGGGCTTACCCGTATAATGACATCGCCGTCGTCCATAATGGCCAGATCACCAATTACTGGATGATGCGCCGCGAGTTCGAACGCCGTGGCCACCGGTTCATGTCGAGCTGCGATTCTGAACTTCTCGCCGTCTACACCGCCTACAATCTCGATCAGGGTGCCAGTCTGGAAGACTCGCTCAAACAATCGGTCGAGGAGATCGATGGCGTGTTCTCCTATCTCGTCGCCACCAAGGATGAGCTAGGTCTGGCGAAGGACTGCATGGCCGCAAAACCGATGGTGCTTTACGAAACTGACGACCTTGTCGCCATGGCATCGGAAGAAATGTCAATCCGGGCGATCGTGCCGCATGAGATCGATACCTGGGACCCGTACAACAGTGAGGTGAGAGTATGGCAGGCGTAACCACACAGGAAGTCCAGGAGCAGAAGTCGCATGACCTTGGCATGCACACTGAGTCCCTGAGCGGTCGCACCCAGCAGCGTTTCTTCGACATTGAAAAGCTCGGCGAAGGCGGATTCGGTTACCCGGATGCCCCCGATGTGGACTTCAACAAGCGCGCCGAATTTGACGCTGCCGAGATGGACACCAAAGACATCAACCTCGAGATCCGCAACCTGACCAAACAGGGCTACGGGACCATCGTGGTCAAGAATCCGGGTGCCAAGCACTCCCTCGGCGTCGGCCTGTTGCATCGCCTCAACTTGATCTTCGAAGGCTCGCTAGGCTATTTCGGTTGCGGTTTGACCGATGGTCCCAATGTCCGCATCCACGGCCGCGTCGGGTGGGCTTGCGGCGAAAATATGATGGCCGGCACCATTGTCATCGAAAAGAACGCTGGCTCGCAATTCGGTGCTGCCATCCGCGGCGGCGATCTCGTGTGTAAGGGCTCGGTTGGCTCACGCACCGGCATCGACCAGAAGGGCGGCACAATCATTGTCGGCGGTAATACCGGTTCCTTCACCGGCTTCATGATGCAGCGTGGCCGTATGATCATCTGCGGTAATGCCGGCAAGAATCTCGGCGACTCGATGTATGACGGCACGCTCTATGTCGGCGGTGAAATCGAGGACTATGGCGTCGATGCAGTGCCTGAACCTTTGGGCAACCTCGACAAGGCCTGGCTCGCCCGCAAGCTCAAGATGTACGACATGCTGCCCGCCAACGGCGTCGACCATTTCACCAAGGTCGTCTCCGGCAAGCAGCTGTGGAACTATGACAATCTAGAGCCGAACGAGAAGAAGCTCGTTCTGTAGGCTTGAAGACACCAGTTCGTGTGGAAAGGGACATGAGCAATGGCTAAGAACAAAAACAAAAACGGTAACGGCGCGGGCCCGGCCGAAGACAAGAAATTCCTGCTCGGCAAGTCGCAGATCTTCACTCCCGAAGTGATCAACGACATCCACATCAAGTCCGAACTCGGCCGTTACCGCATGCGTGGCTTCTCGCTTTTCAAGAAGATCCCCCATTGGGATGATCTCACTTTCATGCCAGGCACGCTGACACGCTTTGTCATCGAAGGTTACCGGGAGAAGTGCGAAACGAAGACGGTCATTGGCCCGCGCGCTAAACGACCGATGATGTTGGATATCCCGATCTATGTCACCGGAATGAGTTTTGGCGCACTGTCCTATGAAGCTAAGATTGCCTTGGCCCGTGGCGCCACCATGGCCGGCTCAGCCACCTGCTCCGGCGAGGGCGGCATGATCCCCGATGAACGCCGTTATTCAATCAAATGGCTCTATCAGTGCATCCAGTCGCGCTATGGCTTTAATCCGCATCACCTGCGTCTGGCCGATGCCTGCGAGTTCTTCATCGGTCAGGGCTGCAAGGTCGCCCTTGGCGGCCATCTGATGGGCCAGAAGGTTACTGACCAGGTTGCCGAGATGCGCTCGCTACCGGCCGGTATCGACCAACGCTCGCCGGCCCGTCATCCGGACTGGCTTGGCCCGGATGACCTGGCGCTTAAGATCCAAGAAATCCGCGAAGCCACCAATTGGGAAATCCCAATCCAGCTCAAACTCGGCGCTGCCCGCACCTATGACGATGTCCGCATGGCGGTCAAATGCGATCCAGACTCAATTTATATCGACGGCATGGAAGGAGGGACCGGTGCCGGTCCGCATATCGCGACCGAAGATACCGGCGTGCCCGGCATCTCGGCGATCCGCGATGCCCGGCGAGCCATCGACGAACTCGGCAAGAAGGGTGAAATCTCGCTCATCTATGCCGGCGGTATCCGCAATGGTGGCGATGTTGCCAAGGCCCTGGCACTCGGTGCAGATGCCATCGCCATCGGCCATTCGGTAATGATGGCGCTCAATTGCAACAAGGAAATTCCCGGCGTCACCGACTTCAAGAAAGAAATGGGCGTGAAGGCCGGCCGTTGTTATCACTGCCATACCGGGCGCTGCCCGGTCGGCGTCGCCACACAGGATCCCGAATTACGCAAACGGCTTGATCCGGAACAGGCTGCCGAACGCGTGTATAACTTCCTGCACACGCTGACCATAGAAGCACAGCTTCTCGCCCGTGCGTGCGGCAAGACCAACATTCACTCGCTGGAGCCAGAGGACCTTGCCGCACTGACAATGGAAGCCTCCGCCATGGCCAAGGTGCCGCTCGCCGGCACTAACTACACCGTCGGCCTCGACAATTATCATCAGTACTAGGGAGCCTTGATATGGCAGGAACACAATACCGGGGCTCCGAAATAAAGGACGTCGATCAGTTCATCAACGACGCCGCCGGCCTTGATTCAGAACGCGAAAAGGAAATAGGCCAGCACATCGGCTATCGCTACGATGTCAACCTATTGCCGGACTATGAGAAACTGACGCCCTATCTGAAGGACTATATGGAGTTCATGGGCTGGGATGATCTGAACTGGCTTGAGGATGTCCATATGGGCTACGAAGAGGGCGAACCGGCAATCTTCGACCGCAACATCAATGGCTGGGTGCGTATCCCCAAGTCGGTGAAGTTGCCCAAGAACCAGCAGGATCGTGATATGATTGCCCGAGAATTGCTGCTCAAATGGCAGCTCTCGCCGGATCACCCGATGGTCCAGCTCAACAAGGCCTACCGGAAGTTCTGATTACCCCGGCTATCACCGCATGTTTACTGCATGATCTGTGGCGCAGGATCAGCGTTGGCCGAATGCCATTGC
>JAEKFU010000149.1 GCA_016522385.1 Pseudomonadota bacterium | reverse complement strand
CTTTCCCATGGATTGTCCTGGGTCTGCTTGAGACCAAGCGAGATGCGCCGTTTGACCGGATCGACTTCCAGCACCTGAACGGTGATCTCTTCGGATGTCGACAGGATCTTGCCGGGATGGACGTTCTTCTTGGTCCAACTCATCTCAGACACGTGCACGAGGCCTTCAATACCTTCTTCGAGCTCTACGAAGGCGCCGTAGTCGGTGATGTTCGTGACGCGGCCGGTGACTTTGGCATCGATTGGATATCTGGTTTCAACCCCTCCCCAAGGATCGCTCTCGAGCTGCTTCATGCCGAGGCTGATGCGCTGGGTCTCAGGATTGATCTTGATGATCTGGACCTTGACGTTTTGGCCGACCGAGAGAACATCGGACGGCTGATTGACGCGCCTCCAGGAAATGTCGGTGACGTGCAACAGGCCGTCGATACCGCCGAGATCGACGAATGCACCATAGTCGGTGATGTTTTTCACGACACCTTCCACGACCTGGCCTTCGGCGAGGTTCTGGACCAGCTCAGAGCGTTGTTCGGCGCGGGTCTCCTCCATGATCGCACGGCGCGACACGACGATGTTGCCGCGGCGCTTGTCCATCTTGAGGATCTGAAACGGCTGCGAGATGTTCATCAGGGGGCTGACGTCGCGGATTGGTCGAATGTCGACCTGACTGCCCGGCAGAAAGGCGACGGCACCACCGAGATCTACGGTAAAGCCTCCCTTGACGCGGCCAAAGATGACGCCATCGACGCGTTCATTTTCGCCATAGGACTTCTCCAGCCGATCCCAGGCTTCCTCGCGGCGCGCCTTGTCGCGGGACAGGACAGCTTCGCCAAGCGCGTTCTCGATGCGCTCGAGATAGACCTCCACTTCATCGCCAGGCTCCAACTGCGCCTCGGAGCCGGGGGTCTGGAACTCCCGCAATGGCACTCGGCCTTCGGTTTTCAATCCGACATCGATGATCGCCAAATCGTTTTCAACAGATACGACACGACCTTTCACAACGGTTCCCTCGACCGCCGTATCGGCCATGAAACTTTCATCCAAGAGCGCGGCGAAATCGTCACGCGTCGGGTTCAGGGAGTTAGCAGACACCATTTAATCCTCATCAATCTCAAAATCGGGGTTGGCCCACGGTTATGTCCGCAGGTCGTCCCACCGACACAAGCGCCATTGATTTGCGCCAGACCGGCCGATGGGCATACCACGAATTATTTCCGGTTTCGAAACGGCCTCGCCCAGGCGAACGCAGGCTTAAGTATCTGAACCAGAAGCACAATTTGAGCGCGCCGCACTATCAGCGATCACACCCGGTTTGGGTTTCACCGTCAATCAGCTTAACGGCTGCCTGGAATGCGGTTTCTATATCCAATTCTGAAGTGTCGAGCAAGTGCGCGTCGGCCGCAGGTCTTAGCGGTGCGACTGCCCTTGTCGTGTCGCGCTCATCGCGGCGTTTGAGGTCGTCCAGCACCTCTTCGAACTGCACCGCCTGGCCACGCTCCAGGGCTTCATCATAACGGCGTCTGGCACGGACATCGACCGAGGCGGTCACGAACAGTTTGACATCGGCATCCGGGCACACAATCGTGCCGATGTCTCGGCCATCGAGCACTGCCCCGGGCGGTCCGCCGGCGAAGGCGCGCTGACGCCGCAGCATGATCTCGCGCACTCTCGGCATGGCAGCAACGATGGACGCTGCATCGCCCACGCCGGGGGTGCGCAGGTCGTCATCGTCGAACCGGTTGAATTCAAGCTGCTCTGCCGCCTCGATCGCGAGGCCCTCGTCTGCCGGATCGCCACCAGCGTTGAGGATGGTGAGCGCTGCGGCACGATAGAGCGAACCCGTGTCGAGATGTTTCAATCCGTAATGATTGGCCAGCCGGCGCGCCAGCGTTCCTTTGCCCGATGCGGCGGGGCCGTCAATTGCAATAATCATGTCCGGTTTGACAAGACCTCTATGGATGCCCCCAGTTCCTGCATTTGACCCGTGAATTCGGGGAAGCTCGTTGCGATGATGGTGCTGTCGTCGATGGCCGTCGGCGCATCGGCGACAAGACCCAGAACTGTGAAGGACATGGCAACGCGGTGATCGAGATGGGTCTTGACAAGGCCTCCGCCGGGAACCTTGCCGCCATCGACTTCCAGCCAGTTGTCGCCGGTGCGCACCTTGACGCCGTTTGCCTCCAGGCCGGCGGCCACGGCCGCCAGGCGATCGCTTTCCTTGACCCGTAATTCATCCAGGCCGGCCATATGGGTGGTACCGTCCGCAACAGCTGCCGCAACGGCCAGCACCGGGTACTCGTCGATCATCGACGGCGCCCGCTCGGCCGGCACGTTGACGCCGGTGAGCGCGCTGGTGCGCGCCGTGATATCGGCAACCTCCTCGCCGCCCGACATGCGCCGGCCGGCAATCTCGATGTCCCCACCCATTTCCCGCAGCGTCTCGATCAATCCGGTCCGTGTCGGGTTGAGCATAACATTTTCGACGGTTATTTCACTGTCCTTGCAGACAAGCGCCGTCACCAGGGCAAATGCCGCTGAACTCGGGTCGGCCGGAACCGAGACATCGGTGGGGGTGAGCTCCGTGTGGCCGGTGATGCTGATATGGCGTTCATCGCCGTTCAATTCGCTGGTGATCTCGGCACCGAATGCGGCGAGCATGCGCTCGCTGTGGTCGCGGGTCGGCACGGTTTCGATCACGGTCGTGGTGCCAGGCGTGTTGAGGCCGGCGAGCAGCACGGCCGATTTCACCTGTGCCGAGGGCACCGGCAGCCGGTAGGTGATCGGCACCGGTTGGCGGGCGCCATGCAGCGTCATCGGCAGCCGCCCAGGCGTCTCGCAGTCAACGCGCGCGCCGATCTTCTCCAACGGTGTGATGATACGGTTCATCGGCCGGCTCCTGAGCGAGGCGTCGCCGGTCAGCCCGACCTTGATCGGGGTTGACGCCACCAGGCCGGCACACAACCGCACGCCGGTGCCGGCATTGCCGAAATCGATCGGGATTTCCGGCTCGGCCAGGCCGCCGACGCCGAGGCCATGCACGTGCCACCGGCCGTCCTGGGCGCGCTCGACATAGGCGCCGAGCGCGGCCATGGCCTTGGCGGTGGCGATGACGTCTTCGCTTTCAAGCAGTCCGGTGATGGTCGACTTGCCGACACAGACCGCCGACAGCATCAGCGCGCGGTGCGAGATCGACTTGTCACCCGGCACGGCAAACCGGCCGCGCAGCCCGCTTGAGCGCCGCGCGCGCAAAGGAATTGATCGGTGAGAGCCCGCCAAAATCGTCTGCCACATGTTGCTGGGTGGACTGATGCCGCGGTCCTAGCACACCTGCGGTTTGCGTGTCATCTCCCGAGCATATTCAACGGTGCGGCTTTTTGCTTTTGACAGCGCGTGATGCGCATGGCAAGGGATGCGCCACGTATTCGATCCCACACATTGAAAAGGAAACACGCCGTGGTTGATGCGGAACTCGGAACCAAACGCAGCTGTCCCAGTTGTGCCAGCCGGTTTTATGACCTGAACAATGACCCGATCACCTGCCCGCATTGCGAGGAGACCTTCGTGGTCGAGCCGATCCTGCCGTCCAAGGCGGACAGCCCGGCAGCCGCCGCGCCGGCTGCGGCACCACCGCCAGCCGAACAGGCGAAAGTCGAGGTACCGACGCAAGTTGCGGATGACGATGACGACATCAAGGTGGACACCGAAGAAGATGAGATTGCCGGCATCGAAGATGTTGATCTGGGCGAGGACGAGGAGGTTGTCGCAGCTGAGGACGACAACACGTTCCTGGAGACCGACGACGACGATGATGCAAACGTCACTGACATTGTCACCCCTGGACCGAAAGGGGACGATGAAACGTAGGTTGCAGGACCTGACTGGCGCGGCGCAAGAAATTGCTTGATTGATTGGAGCCTGCGCCCTAATTTCCCGCCGCCGGTGGTGATACCGGCGCACGGACATATCAGCGGAGGCGCACAGACCCAAAATCCGCTGGCTGCGTGGGGCCATAGCTCAGTTGGGAGAGCGCTTGAATGGCATTCAAGAGGTCAGGGGTTCGACTCCCCTTGGCTCCACC